>NZ_CP159981.1:2100000-2364007 GCF_041380365.1 Buchananella sp. 14KM1171
TCGGTTGGGAAATACCGAGGCAGGCTCACGCATAGTGCAGGTGCCCACTTCGCGCTTTATCTGGGCGCCTTGCTGATTGCGGTAGGAAACCGTTAAGGGAGAAAAAGTCTGGGGATCGGGCGCAATATTCGCGGGCACCTCGACGAAAAAGTCATCCCCCGCCTTCGGGGTCGCGCCGGTGGCATCCCATGTCCAAGTTATACAAACGGTGTCGCCTGACGTTGCTGGGCCCTGGACGCAGGAGGGCGTGCCAGCCTGGTCGGCCTGCCTGCGTAGCTCCACGTCGCGGATGCTCACACGGGAGTTGTTGGCCGCCTGGGCAGGGGGCGCGCTCAGCGCCGCGAAGCCCACAAATGAGGTCGCCAACATGGCTGCGGCGAGGGCCCGGACAGTCCGAGCCAGCCTAAACGTTTGCATTCTTGCTCCGTCGCAATAGGCCAAGGGGGAGAGTCAGTTGATACAAGAGGGACGACCGTTGGTGGTTGTAAGAAGCCCACAATCAACGGCGGATGCTAACAGTCGCGAAGGTGCGGGGCTATCTCCGGCACGATGAAAGCTGACCGATTGACCGGTCAAGCTGCGCTGCGTTGGCTTAGAAAAGCCGTTCAACTATTGATGATCCGCAGTCTAGTTGGGTGGTGCGTGTAATGCGGCACTTTTGATTTAGCAGGGGCTCCGAACGCGGGACGTTGGTCCCGGAGTGGTGGGATGGCGCGGTTTTGGTGCGCGCCGCTGCGGGTAGGGGCGGGGGCGCTCGCGGGGCGCGGGGGAGCGTGTTGCGCGGCAGACGGGAACCGGGATGGCGGGGCCGATATGAATGGTCCCCCGACTGGGGCTTGAACCCAGGACCGACGGATTATGAGTCCGCTGCTCTGACCGACTGAGCTATCGGGGGCGGTGCGGTGTGCCGTACCTGCGGGCAAGACTACCGCGTGCGTGTTTTGGGCGGAAATTTGGTTAGCTAGGTGTCGTGTTCAAACTCTTTCAACGCTTGCCGCAACTCCAGGGTGTCAGTAGGGCGGAACGTCGTGCCCCTGCCATCGCCTTGGCTGGTGGCGGATTCGCCGTGGTCGGACGCAGGGGCGTATTGGTCACGGACCGCGAGGCCGTGGTGGCCGAGTACGAGTTCCACACCATTCAGCACGCCCAGTGGGACGCCGAGCCGCGCCTGCTCACCCTGCAGCGCGCCAATCCGCGCGAGCCCGCCGTGGTGCTCGAATCCGCCACCGACGACGTCGAGCGCTTCTCCTCCGCCCTCATCGACGCCGTGGAGCATGCAATCGTTTACTCGGCCACCGTCAAGCTGCCCGGCGGCAGGTGGGCGAGGGCCACCGTGCGGCGCCGCCACGACGGAGAATTGGTGGTGGACGTAGTTGGGACCGCACTGGATGGGATGGACGACGCTGCAGTCGAACGCCTCCTCGCAAAGGTGCGCGAGGTTGTGGGGATGGACACATGAGGGCCCAAATGGCCGGTTTTGGTCCGGAGCACTCCAAGCGGGCTGGTAGAGTTATGCCTCGCAATCCTGCGTAGCTCAATGGCAGAGCATCCGACTGTTAATCGGACGGTTGTTGGTTCGAGTCCAACCGCAGGAGCCAATCGGCAGACACGCCGAGCACGGAGGCCGCAGACGCAATGTCTGCGGCCTTCCACGTTTCCCGCCCCTCGAGCAGCGCCACCACGCGCTCGCGGTCTGCGGCCATCCCGCTCGCGAGGGAGTCGGTGCTGAGGCGCTGCATCCTGAGCACGGTGGAAGCGATGGTGGGGCGTCCCAGATGTGGCTGTAGTGGTGGTGATCGTCCGGCCGGGTGGTGCTCGGATGAGCTGGCGCTCTTGGGCGCGGACTTCTACGCCGCCCGGGCGCGCGCGGCGGTGGAGGGCCGGGGGCCAGGGGCTTGGGTTCTGGGCTTCATCTCGACGTTCGGGGCTTCATCTAGACGTTCGGGGCTTCATCTCGACGTTTCTGCGGGTTGGAACGTCTAGTTGAGGAGCTCAACGTCTAGTTGAAGAGTCAAACGTCGAGTTTCATTTGCGCACGCGTCCGCTCGTTCCGGGCCTTCCGGCGGGCAGCCCCGTAGGCAGGCTCTCTCACTACCAGCAGCACGCTGGATGAGTCGGCGCTCGGTGATAAACATGCCCTCGGTGGCTCGCTCAGGGAGACAGAAGCGCCCAACGTCGAGTTTTGTCGGTCTGGGCGGTCCTCCTACGCGGGCCGACCGTCCTCGACACCGTCCCGCGCCCAAGGCCCCGATGGGGCAGAACTGTCTATTGGGACTCCCAGGCGAAACGACTATGCGCTCGCAGCAAGGCGTGGTGGAATAGCTGCGCGTTTTGTGACGGAGGGGGGCCAGGTGATCAGCCAACACGAATGGGTTCGCCATCTTAAGAAGGTGGCTGAGTTCGCTATTGAAGCCGGATTCCCCCGTTATGACTGCGAGGAGGCAGTCCGTTGCGCGGAGATGGAGCCGTCCGAGGCGTCCTCCACGATCGCCGCGCTGTTGGGCTGCATGATCGACGACGGATTGGAGGCGTCGCCCGAGCTGGTGGAATACATCCGTCCCCTGGCTGAGGCATACGACGTGATCGAAGAATTCGCCGCCGAATTCCTGGCCCCCTCGTCTGCGTAGAGCGGCCCCAGCCCTGTATCGAGATGGTCCGGGGCCCTTTGTGTCCGCAGCGAGGGGATGAATTGCGGCCCGGCACAGCTGAGGATGTAGGGGCAAGGGGATAGGCAGCGGACTGGTTAGCTGCCGAGCCGTGCGCTGCTCCGGGGACGACTGGTGGCAGCGGCGCGTTGCCCCCGAGCGCACAAGAGTACGGGCGGGGTACATGCGACCGGCCGGTGCCGCGCCCCCGAGCGGTCGCATGTACCCCGATGCAGCATTTGCGTAGGCCCAGCCTTACGGACTTGGGTTCACCTCTACTCGCCCTCGGCTGACTCGCGGGGGCGGCCCACCTGCCAGGCGATCACGTGGGTGGGGCCGCCGGTCGGAAAGACCGGCGGCCCCCTCAGCCCGTCCGCGCGCCCTGGCGTTACTGGCCCGGCAGGGCGCTGGGCGTGGCCCCCCACTCCACCTGCATGGCGGCGAGCTGGGCCGCGTACATTAGCGCCGCCTGACGCTTGACGGCCCGCAGCGGGGAACGTGGGTCGCCCGCCGGGGAAGCCACGGCCTCCTGCATGAGCATCGGCACGGCCTGTGCCAGCGCGCTCTCAACCCACTGGCGCGGGCTCGCGGAACGATCCACGGAGAAGGTAGACACATCCGCCTGCGCCCCGGACTGCTGCGACTCCCCCTGCCCGGCGGGCGCAGCCACGGGCTGTGCGGACAGCAGCCACGAGCCGATCCTGTCGGCGATCTTGGTGAACTGAGCGCGCTGCTCGGGCTCACTGGCGATCGCTGCGGTGTCAGCAGTCCACTTCACGTAGTTGATCGCCAGCAGAGAGCCGATGCTCAACTCGGCCGCTGTTTCCTCGCCGCGGCCCCCAGGAGCCGCCGGCTCTGCGCCGCTCGAGGCCCCGTCTTGCGCGCCGACTTGCTCAGCCCCGCCGGTTAGCAGTCCCGCGATGTGCTGCTTGGCGGAGGTGGGGGCGGCGGCAAGCAGGGCGCTGTCAGAACGTCGTCCAGTACGGGCGCTCAGGGCGGTGAGCTCTTGCGCGTAGGAGATGGTCAAGGTGGTGGCAGTAGCGGCCTGCCCGGCATCCTCGGTGAGCAGCGCCAGCTCGTTGGCGCTCAGCAGCGCCTGCTCCACAAGCTCTTGCAGTTGGATTGGATTGGCCGGGATCGTGCGCGCCGGCGGGGCGCTGGCCGCTGCGGGCGCGGGCCCCTGCGTCCACGGCTGCCAGGGACCGCCCAACGCTCCCTGGCGCGCGCGCGAACGCACCACCAAGCCAACCAGGGCCTCTCCGCTCACGTTTCCCGCGCTCGTGGTCTCGGTGGGCGTGGTGAGTGGGTACTGCCCGGCGGCGGGACCGGCAGGGCTGGCGGAACCGGCCGAACCGGCGGAACCGGCCGAATCGGACCCGCTGCCGCCGCCCTCGTTTGCGCCCGGCCCGGTGCCCGCACCGTCGGTGCCGGTCCCCGTGCCGCCCGCACCGCCGGTGCCGGCGGCGGCAGCCCCTTCGGCGTCGGTCTCGGCCGGGGCAGGCACGCTCGCACCGGCCGCCTGGGCCATCCCGGTAGCGCCGGCCTCGATAGCGCGCTCGATGCCGAAAAGCTCCTCACGAAGCTCGGCGAGGTGCGTGAGCGGGGGCAGTGCGCCCGGTTCGCGCTCCAGCCGCAGGGAGCAGCCGCCCAGGGCGAGCGCCCCGCAAACCAGCGCCGCCACTGCGGCCCCAAACGTCCGCCTGCGGCGCCCACTGGCGCCACCGCTACCCCGGTCAATACCAGGTCGGGGGCTGCGCGCGTGGGAACGGTCCAAAGTAAGTGAGAAAGCCACGGGCGCAATTTTCCCATAGAATGGAACGGATTATTCATACCTGAGGGGGAGGCACGGGCCATGGCACAGCCAACTGGAGCCGATCTAACGCAAGCACTTGCACCGACAGTGGAATCCCTGGGCCTCTACCTGGAGAACGTCACCCTGACCAAGTCGGGGAAGTACACGATGGTTCGCGTCACCGTGGACCTGCCCGACGGCCCCGGCGCCGTGGACTCCGACCAGCTGGTGGACGTCACCCGGGCGGTGTCCAGCTGGCTCGACCAGGAGGACCCGATCCCGGGCCGCTACACCCTGGAGGTCTCCACCCCCGGGGCGGAACGGGTGCTGACCACGCCGCGCGATTTCCGTCGCGCGGAGGGTCGTATGGTCAAGGCGGTCGTGGCCGGTAAGGAGATCGAGGGCAGGCTGGAGGGCGTTAACGAAGGCAGCGTCGTCCTGGCCGGGCAGGAAATCGCTATGGCCGACATCGAAAAGTCGCGCGTGGTCCTGGAATTCTCCCGGGACTGACCAGATAAACACGGGCGGCGGCGCTAAGGCGGCGCATTTGGCCCAACTAAACACTTAGACACGGCAGAACGTGCGGCGGGGCAAACCGCCTGGAGGTAGGAGGAACGAAGTGGACATCGACATGACTCAGCTGCGGCTCGTGGGGGAGGAGCTGGGCGTCAGCGTCTCCACCCTGGTAGAGACGATCGAGACGGCGCTGCTGAAGGCCTACCTGCAAAACCCCGGCGCCATTCGCGGCGCCCGCGTGGACATCGACAAGCGCACCGGGCAGGCCGTCGTGATGGCGCCCGAGGTGGACGACGATGGCGTGGTTATCGGCGAGTTTGACGACACGCCGTCGAACTTCGGCCGCCTTGCCACCAACACGGTGCGCTCGATCATCACGCAGCGGCTGCGCGACGCCGACGACGCCAAGGTCTTTGGCCGCTTCAAGGACTCCACCGGCACGATCGTCTCCGGGCGCGTGGTGCAAAACCCGGACCGCCGGCTGGTGAAGGTGGACCTGGGCGACGGCGTGGAGGGAGTGCTTCCCCCGGAGGAGCAGGCCCCGGGCGAGTCCTACCCGCATGGCACGCAGCTGCGCGCGTTCGTGGTGGACATCTCCCGTGGCGCCAACGGGGCACAGGTTCGCCTGTCCCGCACCCACCCGGGCCTGGTGCGCGGCCTGTTCGAGAAGGAAGTGCCCCAGATCGCCGACGGCATCGTGGAGATCAAGTCCATCGCCCGCGAGGCCGGGCACCGCACCAAGATCGCCGTGGTCTCCCACGACCCGCAGGTGGGCGCGGTGGCCGCGTGCATCGGCAAGATGGGCGCGCGCGTCCGCTCCGTCATGGCAGAGCTGGGCGGGGAGAAGATCGACATCGTGGACTGGTCTGCTGACCCGGCCCGGTTCGTCGCCAACGCGCTGTCCCCGGCCAAGGTGGGCACCGTGACCATCCTGGACGCCGCAGCCCGCACCGCCCGCGTGGTGGTGCCGGACTTCCAGCTCTCGCTGGCGATCGGCAAGGAGGGGCAAAACGCCCGCCTGGCCGCCCGCCTGACCGGCTGGCGCATCGACATCAAGCCCGACCACGCCGGCGAGCAGGTGATCGGCACCGGCTCTCGCCCGGACGCCACGCCGGCCTGATCCCCCGGGCTTTATGCGACGAGAGACACGCCCGGGCTACGCCATGCCCAAGCGGGCGCTGGTTAGAATAGGGGGCGGCCCCGCGAAGGCCAGCAATCCCACTAGCCACGTTCCCGTGCGCACATGTGTGGGCTGCCGGAAGCGTGGGGAGCGAAACCAACTGGTGCGGGTTGTGCAGCTTGATGGACGCGTTGTCCTGGACGAGTACGCCAGCCTGCCCGGGAGGGGCGCCTGGCTCCACCACGAGACAGGCTGCTTAGAGAAAGCGCTGAAACGGCGAGCCTTTCCCCGCGCGCTGCGGGTGGAGGAGCTGGACGTTACAGGGCTAATGGAACTGCTGCCGTTGGGCGGCAACCAGGCGGCGCGCGGTGCGTCGCCTGTAGGAAAGGCGGAATAAGGCCATGGGCACCCGATGAGTACCCAGCGATGAGCTGCCAGACCAAATAATGCCCGCGCCTGTTCGAGGCGGGGGCCCGAACAGGAGAGAAGTGGCAAACACAAAGCCTCGCGTGCATGAGCTCGCTAAGGAGCTGGGCGTGACCAGCAAGGAGCTCATTGGCATTTTGAGCACCGAACTCGGCGAGTTCGTTAAGGCACCCAGTTCCTCGGTGGAGCCGCCGGTGGAGCGCAAGGTGCGCGAATACTTCGCGGCCAAGGGCGGCGCCAGCGCCGCAGGCGCGGACAAGGCCCAGGCCGACGCGTCCAAGAAGAAGGCCGCCCCCAAGGGGCAGGCAGCTGGTGCGTCCGACGCTGCCGGCGCTGCCGCGCAGAAGCCTGCCGCCCCCGCCCCCGCCCCCGCCGTCGCTGCGGCTCCGGCGGCTCCGACCGTCCCCGGCGTGCAGACTGCCGCCGCAAAGCCGGGCCAGGCCCAGGCTGGGGCCGCCAAGCCGACCCCGGGTGGCGCGGGCGCTGGCGCGCCGGCCGCCCCGGCACCGGCCGCCCCGGCTCCGTCCGCCCCGGCGGCTGGCGCCGCGCAGGCCGCGCCCGGGGGGCCCGCTGGTTCCCCCGCTTCGGCAAGCAAGCCCGGCCCCAAGCCTGGCCCGAAGCCGGCCCCCAAGCCTGCGCCGAAGGCTGAGGCTCCCGCGGCCCACGCCCAGGCCCCCGCTCAGCGCGGCGGCGGCGTGCCGGGCCCGCGTCCGGGTGCCCCCCGCCCGGGGCAGCGCCCCGGCCCGCGCCCGGGCAACAACCCGTACTCGAGCTCCCAGGGCATGGGCGCCCGCCCCGGCGGCGAGCGCTCCGGCGGTCCGCGCCCGGGCAACAACCCGTACTCCAGCGCCCAGGGCATGCCGCGCCCGGGCCAGCGTCCTGGCCCGCGCCCCGGCGGCGCTCCTGGTGAGCGCGCCGGTGGGCCGCGTCCCGGCGGCGGCGCGATCCCGCGCCCGGCCGGCCCGCGCCCCAACCCCGGCATGATGCCGGGCCAGTCTTCCATCGGTCGCCCGGGTGCTCCGGCGCGCCCGGGTGGTGGCGCTGGCGGTCGCGGCGGTCGTCCGGGGCCGGGCGGCGGCGGTGGCGGCTTCGGCGGCCCGCGTGGTGGGGCCGGCGGTGCCGGCCCGGCCGGTGGTGGCATGGGTGCTGGCGGTCGCGGCGGTCGCGGTGGCCGTGGCGGTACGCAGGGTGCGTTCGGTCGCGGCGGTGGCCGCCCGGTGCGCGGCAAGAAGTCGAAGCGTACGAAGCGTCAGGAGTTCGAGGAGCAGACTGCACCGACCATCGGTGGCGTGGTTGTTCCTCGCGGTAACAACACCAAGATCCGCATCCGTTCCGGTGCCTCGCTGGCGGACTTCGCTGAGAAGATCGACGCGAACCCGGCGTCGCTGGTGACCGTGCTGTTCCACCTGGGTGAGATGGCCACGGCCACGCAGTCCCTGGATGAGGACACCTTCATGCTGCTGGGCGGTGAGCTGGGCTACGACGTGGAGGTTGTCTCCCCGGAGGACGAGGACCGCGAGCTGCTGGAGTCCTTCGGCCTGGACCTGGACGCGGAGGAGGGCCAGAACGAGCTGCCGCGTCCGCCGGTTGTGACCGTCATGGGTCACGTTGACCACGGTAAGACGAAGCTGCTGGACGCGATCCGCTCCACGGACGTGGTGGCTGGCGAGGCCGGCGGTATCACGCAGCACATCGGTGCCTACCAGATCCGCCACGAGCTGGAGGGTGAGAAGCGCACCATCACGTTCATCGACACCCCGGGTCACGAGGCCTTCACGGCTATGCGTGCGCGTGGTGCGAAGGTCACGGACATCGCGATCCTGGTGGTGGCCGCTGACGACGGCATCATGCCGCAGACCATCGAGGCGCTGAACCACGCGCAGGCCGCTGGCGTGCCGATCGTGGTGGCCGTGAACAAGACCGACAAGCCGGACGCGAACCCGGACAAGGTGCGCGGACAGCTCACCGAGTACGGATTGATCGCGGAGGAGTACGGTGGCGACACGATGTTCGTCAACGTCTCCGCCCTGCACCGCACCGGTATCGAGGATCTGCTGGAGGCCGTGCTGCTCACTGCGGACGGTGCCCTGGAGCTCACCGCTAACCCGGACCAGCAGGCTCGTGGTGTGGCGATTGAGGCGAACCTGGACAAGGGTCGTGGTGCGGTCATTACGGCGCTGGTGCAGCGCGGCACGCTGCGGGTCGGTGACTCGCTGGCTGCCGGTACGGCTCACGGCCGCGTGCGTGCGATGTTCGACGAGCACGGCAACACGGTCACGGAGGCGGGCCCGTCCCGCCCGGTCCAGGTGATCGGTTTGACCTCTGTGCCGCGCGCGGGCGACAACTTCCTGGTGGCGGACGACGACCGCACGGTGCGTCAGATCGCCGACCAGCGTGCCGCCAAGGAGCGTGCGGCCCTGCTGGCCAAGCGTCGCAAGCGCATCAGCCTGGAGGACTTCGACGCCGCCCTGAAGGACGGCAAGGTGGAGACCCTCAACCTCATCCTCAAGGGCGACGTGTCCGGTGCCGTGGAGGCGCTGGAGGACTCGCTGCTCAAGATCGACGTGGGCGAGGAGGTCCAGCTGCGTATCATCCACCGTGGTGTGGGTGCGATCACGCAGAACGACGTCAACCTGGCTACGGTGGACAACGCGGTCATCATCGGCTTCAACGTGCGCCCTGCGGAGCGCGTGCAGGAGCTGGCGGACGCCGAGGGCGTGGAGATCAAGTACTACTCGATCATCTACAAGGCCATCGAGGAGGTGGAGGCCTCCCTCAAGGGCATGCTCAAGCCCATCTACGAGGAGGTCCAGCTCGGTACTGCGGAGATCCGTCAGGTGTTCCGTTCCGGCAAGTTCGGCAACATCGCTGGTTCGATCGTCCGTTCGGGCACGATTCGCCGCAACACCAAGGCTCGCCTGGTGCGCGACGGCGTGGTGCTGGCAGACGACCTCACCATCGAGTCGCTGCGTCGCGAGAAGGACGACGTCACCGAGGTGCGCGAGGGCTACGAGTGCGGTATCACCCTGGGCTTCAAGGACATCGCCGAGGGCGACGTCATCGAGACCTGGGAGCTGCGCGAGAAGCCGCGTGACTGAGCGGTCTTTGCGCCGCGCCTGAGCGCGTGGTGATGCCCGGCGGGGTGGTGGGTTTTCCACCGCCCCGCCGGTCTTTTTTGCGGGGGAGTGGTGGCCGACGCTGCCGACCGGGTTGGTGGCCGGGCGCGGCGCCTCTTTGTACGACGCTGCCGCCCCACCGTGCCGCTTCACCCGGCCGGCGGCGGGGTGGCCGGCCCCGGCGGACTGCTGAGCGTTGTCTAGGTGGTCCAGCGCCAGGCGTCGGGGTGGGGGAGGCGGGCGGAACGTCGTGCAAATGTTTCAAATTCGTACGGCCTAGACCTTGTGCAGCCGACCTAGACCGTAGAGTGCTACGCAAGGTCTAGGTCGGCTGCACGAGGTCTAGGTCGACCGGTTAAGCGGCGCGGGTGCGGGCCTTGCGGGCGGCGGCGAGGGCGTCGGCCACGAAAATGAACACGGCCACCCACACCAGTCCGACCGCCCAGAAGCGCACGGGCGGCATGGGCTCGTGGAAAACCAGCAGGGCGATCAGGAACTGCATGGTCGGCGCGATGTACTGAGACAACCCGACCACGGTGAGTGGGACGCGCTGGGCGCCCACCCCGAACAGGAGCAGCGGCAGGGCGGTGAGCGGGCCGGTCAGCACCAGCAGACCAAAGACACCCCAATCCAGCGGCACGCCAGCGGAGACCACGGCCCGCCCCTGCCAGCCCAGCCACGCCAGGTAAGCCAGGCAGGCTGGCACGATCGCGGCGGTCTCGATGGTCAGGCCGGTCAGGGAGTCGGCGCGCACCTTCTTCTTGAGCAGCCCGTAGAAGCCGAAGGAGAACGCCAGGGTCAGGGAGATCCAGGGGAAGGAGCCGTAGGCCCACACCAGCAGCCCCACCGCGGCGGCCGCCACTCCCAGGGAGACCAGCTGCAGGCGGCGTAGGCGCTCGCCCAGGAACACGTAGCCGAGCGCCACCGTCACCAGGGGGTTGAGGAAGTAGCCGATGGCGGCGTCGGCGGTGCGACCGGTGTTGACCCCGAAGACGTAGACCAGCCAGTTCACCGCGATCAGCGCGCCGGCCAGGGCGAGCATTCCCACGGTGCGCCGGGAGCGCAGCGCCACCAGGAGGCGCCGGCCGGCCCCGCGCCAGAGCGCGATGAGCGTCAGGCAGGTCAGCAGGGTCATGGAGGCGCGGTAGGCGATGATCTCGCCGGCCCCGGCGCTGTTCAGGAGCCGGAAGTAGAGGGGAAAGAGCCCCCACACCACGTAGCAGGAGACGATGGTGACAAGGCCGGTTCTGTCGAGTCCCGGCGCGGGCGTTGAGGTGGGCACCGCGCAAGTCTAGGGCCAGGCGGGTGAGCGGCGGCGCCGACCTGCCCGTACCCTAATGGCAGTGATTCTTTAGCGAGGAGAGAGAAATGGCTGACGACGCGCGCGCCCGCAAGGTGGCCGACCGCATCCACGAGACCGTTGCCCGCCTGTTGGACACGCGGGTGAAGGACCCGCGCCTGGGCTTCGTCACCGTCACCGAGGTGAGGGTGACCGGGGACCTGCAGCAGGCCACCGTCTTCTACACCGTCCTGGGGGACGAGCCGGCGGAGGGTTCGTCGGCCGCGGCGCTGGCGTCCGCCACCGGCATGCTGCGCTCCGAGGTGGGTCGCGCCCTGGGCATCCGCCTGACCCCGACCCTGACCTTCGTGCGCGACGCCCTGCCGGAGACCGCCGCCTCCCTGGAGGACGCGCTGGTCGCGGCCGCCGCGAAGGACGCCGAGGTGGCCCGCCTGGCCGAGGGTGCCACCTACGCCGGTGACGCCAACCCCTACAAGGAGAAGAAGGAGCGCGTCGAGGACGACTTTGACGACGACGCCGACTGGGATGACGAGGAGTGGGACGAGGAGGCCGACGAGGCCGAGTTTGACGACGAGGCCGGTGCGGTGGACGACGTTGCCGCCGGCGCTGAGGACGCTGCCGCCAGCGGCGAGGACGCCAAGTAAGTGAGCCCGGAGCAGACGGGCGCGCCGGGTTCCCCGGGCGGAGCCAACCCGCAACCTCGGGAGGGCAGGGCGCGCGGGCAGCTGCGCGGCCCCAGCGTAGCCCGGGGGGCGGTGCCCGCCCGGGCCGGGTGCGTGGTGATCGACAAGCCGGCCGGCCTGACCTCGCACGACGTGGTGGGCAAGGTGCGCCGCCTGGCCGCCACCAAGAAGGTGGGCCACGCCGGCACCCTGGACCCGATGGCCACCGGCGTGCTGGTGGTGGGAATCGGCGCGGCCACGCGTCTGCTCACCCACATCACGGGCACCGACAAGGAGTACGTGGCCACCATCCGCCTGGGCATCGCCACGACCACGGACGACGCCGAGGGCGAGGTGGTCTCCGCCCCCGGCTGCGCCGAGGTGGATCCGGCCCGCCTGGAGGCCGAGCTGGCCGCCCTGACCGGCCAGATCATGCAGGTGCCCGCCACGGTCAGCGCGATCAAGGTGGACGGGGTGCGCTCCTACGCCCGGGCGCGCGCCGGGCAAGAGGTGGAGCTGGCCGCCCGCCCGGTCACCGTGAGTGCCTTCGAATTGACCGCCGCCCCGCGCCCGCTCAGCGTCACGGCCCTCCTCGCGCAGGCGCCGGTGGGGCAGGGCGAGGGGAGGAACGTCGTCCCCGGGGGTGAAGCCGGCCAGGCGCCGGTGGAAACACCAGCGCCGGTGGAAGTGCAAGCATCGGTGGAAACACCAGTACCGGTGGAAGTGCAGGTGGTGGACTTAGACGTGCGCGTGGTCTGCTCGGCCGGCACCTACATTCGGGCACTGGCGCGGGACCTGGGGCGCGCCCTGGGTAGCGCCGGACACCTCACCCGCCTGCGCCGCACCCGCGTGGGCTCCTTCACCGAGGCAGACGCCCTCAGCCTGGAGCAGGCCAGCGCCCAGGTGGAGCGCGACGCCGCCGGCCCCGCCCCAAGTGGACTGGCGGTGCGCCCCCTCACCGAGGTGGTGGCCGCCGAGTTCCCCATCCGGCACGTCGACGAGGCCGAGGCCGAGGCCCTGCGCAAGGGCATGTTCCTGCCTGCCGCCGACGGCCCGGCACCCGGCGCGGCCATCGGCACGGGCGGCGCGGTGGCCCTGCTACGCCGGCAGGAAAACCACGACCGGCCCTACGTGGTTTTCCCCGCTAACATTGAGGGCTGACGAAAGGACCCAGCTTCCATGACCGAATCCACCCGCCCCCGCCTCGGCGTTCCCCGCGACAGCTCCGGCGTGACCACGCCGCAGCAGGCGCAGCCGGAGGCGGCGCCCGCGCAGAAGCACACCGGCTGCGGCTGCGGTGGCAAGTGCGCAGGCGGCGGCAAGCGCAAGCGCGCAGCCGACCGCGCCCCGATCGGCCTGGAAGCAGAGGGGCGCGCCAACCTGGGGCTGCGCGCCGCCAAGTAAGGACTAACTCACCCGCATGGAGATTTGGCGCGGCCCGCAGCAGGTACCCGCTGGGCTGAACAGCGTGGTCACGGTAGGCAACTTCGACGGCGTCCACCTGGGCCACCAGCAGCTGCTGGCCTCCGTGGTTGCCCAGGCGCGCGCACGCGGCTGCAAGGCCGTGGCGATGACGTTCTTCCCCCACCCCCACCACGTGCACGTGGGGCCGCTGCCCCTCATCACCTCCCTGGCCGACCGCCTCGAAGCCCTAGAGGCCAGCGGCCTGGACGCCGTGCTGGTGGTGGACTACAACCTGGAATTCGCCGCCCAGGGGCCGCGCGAGTTCGTCTCCACCTGGCTGCGTGACCTGCTGGGCGCCCGCGCCGTCCTGGTGGGGCAGGACGTTCGCTTCGGGGTCGGCAACTCCGGCGAGCTCTCCACCCTGCGCCAGCTGGGGCAGGAGCTGGGCTTCGAGGTGCTGGTGCAAGAGGAAGTGTGCGGCCTGGCCGGCAAACGGTGGAGCTCCACCTGGGTGCGCCAGCTGCTCGCCGAGGGCGACGTTGCCGGCGTGGCCAGCGTGCTGGGCCGGCCGCACCGCGTGCGCGGCGTGGTGGTGGACGGCGCCCAGCGCGGCCGCGACTTGGGCTTTCCCACCGCCAACCTGCTGGCCGCCCACGTGGGAGAGGTGCCCCAGGACGGCGTCTACGCCGGCTGGCTGGTGCGCCCCAGCGTCCTGCGCGACGGCGCCCCCGAGCGCCTGCCCGCCGCAATCTCCGTGGGCACCAACCCCACCTTCGAGGACGTCAACCGCACCGTCGAGGCCCACGTGCTCGGGCGCGCCGACCTGAACCTGTACGGCGAGGAAGTGGCGGTGGAGATGGTCGAACGCATCCGTCCCATGCTCACCTTCACCGCGATCGAGCCGCTGATTGACCAGATGCACGACGACGTCGCCCGCGCCGCCGCCATCCTTGGCGTGCCGCGCCCCGGCCCGATCGACCCGGCGGACGTGACGGCCCGGCCCCTGGCCAGTTAACTGGTCAGCGCCCGGCGGTAAGCCAACTGGCCCGGCCCAGTAAACGGACGCAACCAACTGGTTGGTGCTTGGCGGTCAGCCGCTCTTGCCAGCACAGCGGCCCCGCCGCTAACTATCTAGTTCACGGTGGGGCCGGCGCCACCAGATGGCATCGCCAAACTTGCTGGTCTCACGCCCAGTTTGCTGGAAACCCTTTGCGGAGTAGAAGGCGATCGCCCGCTCGTTACGGGCCTCGCACTCAGTAATCAGGTCGCTGGAGCGCCCATAGGCGATCTTGCCCACCTGCTCCAGGAGCCGGGAACCCACCCCCGTCCCCTGATACGAGGGGAGCACGTAGAGTTTCCAAAGCACCACACCCTGCTCCAGGAAGCCGTACTCCGCCACCCCCACGGGGGTAGAACCGTCCAACGCCAAGAAGATGAAACCGTTCTCCAGCGAATAGGCAAGCGCCTGGGGACTCCACCAGTCGTCCAGGCCCTTGACCACGAACGACGAACCGCGAATGGGACCGTACGTGGGCGGCCACGTGGAAAAACCGATGAAGCGAACGTCGTCCAAATCGGCCGGGGTAGCGGGGCGGATCTCTAAAGCCATGCCACCGACTATACGGACGGGCAGAGGCAAAGCGGGTGGTCGGTCTCACGCGCAGGACACAGCTGGCCAGGGGAGAGTGCTGCTAGGCTGGTGGGGCCGTTAAAGCCGGCCGCGGAAACGTGATGCCCAGGGAAATACCTGGCGCTCCGCGCAACGAGAAGAAAGAGGCAACCATGGCCCTGGCTCCTGAGGTCAAGAAGCAGATCATCGAAGAGTACGCCACCCACCCCGGTGACACCGGTTCCCCCGAGGTGCAGGTTGCTCTGCTCTCTCGCCGCATCAAGGACCTGACCGAGCACTTCAAGACCCACAAGCACGACCACCACTCTCGCCGCGGCCTCATGCTGCTGGTCGGTCAGCGTCGTCGCATCCTGGGCTACCTGGCCTCTGTGGACATCAACCGCTACCGCTCCCTGATCGAGCGCCTGGGCCTGCGTCGATAACGCAATCCCAAGCAGTGAGGAGCCCCGCCTTGGCGGGGCTCCTTTGCTTTAGGCTGGAACGCCTATGACTCGTCAGCCCCGCCCAAACCTGGACCAGCCCCTAGCCCTCCCGCCCGTGACCGCCGCCCTGGTGTTCCTGGTAGCGATGAACCTGCGCCCCGTCCTCACCTCCGTGGGGCCCCTGCTCGGAGAGATCGGGGTGGCAACGCAGCTCTCGGAGAGCTGGCTGGGGCTGCTAGGGGCCATGCCCCTGCTCGCCTTCGCCGCGTTCTCCCCACTCATCGCGGCCCCCGCCAGGCGATTCGGGATGGAACGCACCCTGCTGGCGGCGCTGCTGCTCCTGGTGGTCGGCAGCGGGCTGCGCTCCTACGCGGGCGGTGGCGGACTGTGGCTGGGCACCCTGCTGCTCGGGGCCGCCATCGCGGCCGGCAACGTCCTGGTCCCCACCCTCGTAAAGCGGGACTACTCCCGCCACATCTCCCTGGCCACCGGGGTCTACTCTGCCTGCATCATCATCTCCGCCGCGATCTCTGCGGCCGTGGCCGTCCCGCTAGCCGACGCCCTGGGCTGGCGCGCCTCCCTGGCAGTGTGGGCGCTCCCCGCCCTGCTGACCGCCGTGGTGTGGCTGCCCCGCACTCGCGCCGCCGGGCGGCCCGCTCCCGCTCGGCGCAGCGCCGGGGCCGGCAGCGTGTGGCGCAGCCGCGAGGCCTGGCAGCTCACCGCCTTCCTGGGGCTGCAGTCGATCGCCTTCTACGTCATGGCCACCTGGCTGCCCACCATCATCGTGGCCCAGGGGGCCTCCGCCCGCTGGGGCGGGCTCAGCCTGTTCATCTTCCAACTGGCCAGCCTGCCCGCCGCCCTGCTGATCCCACGCCTACTCAAGCCCGGCACCAGCCACGTCACCGCCACGGTGGTCTCATCCATTCCCATGGCCGTGGGCGTGTTCGGGCTCCTGCTCCAACCGGCCCTGTCGATCCTCTGGGTGGTGGTGGCCGGCGCCGGCTCCGGCGCCGCCCTGGTCGTGGCCCTCTCCCTGATCAGCCTGCGCGGGCGCACCCAGGAAGAGACCACCCGCCTGTCCGGCATGGCCCAGTCGATGGGCTACCTCTTCGCCGCCGCCGGGCCCGTCCTGGTGGGCGCCCTAGTGGAGCGCACCGGGACATGGTCGGCCTCCCTTGCGGTGATGGGCGCACTGGCCCTGGCCCAGATCGCGGCGGGAATCTCCGCAGGCAGGCCGGCGCCGCGTTAGCCCACTCGGGGCGGAGTGCTCTGGCGCCGAAACTTGTCATTGGGCGCCGAAACTTGTCCTTAGCGGGGCCTCTATGGACAAGTCTCGTGGGGTTTGGACAAGTTTCGGCGGGGTGGGCGAGGCTCGGCAGGTTGGGCGAGGCAGGGCGGCGGGCGGAGCGTCGGCCACGGAAAACGCGGCGGCGCCACCCAAACGCCAGGCAGAGGGCGGGTCGCTACCAGTTGGCGTGGACGTGTTCGCGGATGCGCTCGTCATAAATGCGCTCCAGCGCGTCCAACTGCGGCGTCGTCAGCGGCGCCAACTGCCCCGCCTGCGCATTGGCCCGCGCCTGCTCCGGGTTGCGTGCGCCGGGAATCACCACGCTCACGCCCGGCTGGTCAACGATCCACCGCAGCGCGAACTGCGCGGTCGTCGCGCCCGGCGGCGTCAACGCTGCCACCTCCCGCGCCGCCGCCACCCCGACCTCGAAAGGCACGCCAGAGAACGTCTCTCCCTTGTCGAAAGCCTCACCGTGGCGGTTGTAGGAGCGGTGGTCGGAGGCGGCGAACTGAGTCGACTCGTCGTACTTGCCAGACAACAACCCCGACGCGAGCGGGACCCGGGCGATGATCCCCACCCCGGCCGCCGCAGCGGCGGGCAACACCTGCTCCAGTGGCTTACGGCGAAACGCGTTGAGAATGATCTGCACGCTCGCCACGTTCGGACGGGCGATGGCGGTGAGGGCCTCGGCCACGGTCTCCACCGACACGCCGTAAGCCCTCATGCGGCCCTCATCGACCATAGCGTCGAGCTCGTCGAACACGGCGTCGGTGCTGAACACCGACGTGGGCGGGCAGTGCAGCTGCACAAGGTCCAGGCAGTCCACACCGAGATTGGCGCGGGAACGGTCATTCCAGGCGCGGAAGTTAGCCCCGTTGTAGGCCTGCGCCACGTGCGGGTTGGCGCGCCGGCCCATCTTCGTGGCCACGGTGATTGAGGCGTCGGAGCGCTCACGCAGGAACCGGCCCACAAGCTGCTCGCTGCGACCATCGCCGTAGACGTCGGCCGTGTCGAAGAAGTTGACCTCGGCGTCCGCAGCCGCGTGGAGCGTTGCCATCGCGTGCTCCTCGCTCACCTCGCCCCAGTCCGCGCCCAGCTGCCAGCAGCCCAGACCGATCACAGTGGTGTCGATGCCGAGCCGTTCCATACGCCGTTGTTCCATGCCACTACCCTAAGCCGGCGCGTTGCGCCGCGCTGCGGTAGCGGGGCGGGGGAGGAGGCGAAGGAGGGCGGGGTGGTTGCAGGCGGGGCGGCGGGGTTCGGCGGAGTGGTGGGTGGGGCGTCGGGCGCGGTGGTTGCAGGCGGGGCGGCGGGGCCAGCGCATGCGCCGAAACTTGTCATTGGGCGCTGAAACTTGTCCGTAGCGGGGCCGCTGAGGACAAGTCCCGGCGGGGTTGGACAAGTTTCGGCGGGAGGAGCGTCGGGCACGGCGAGGTGACGGGCAACACGTGCGGCAGATGCTGAAAACGCCCTAAAACTACGCGATGATTAAAGGGATACAGAGTCAAGAAAAGGGCAAAGCCCACAGGGAGCGACCACTTGGGGTGGTCAAGAGGCCAAATGGCCCAGGAGGATGCTTCCTGCCTGAAGAGAAAGGGGACCCGTGGAGGGTTCTGACTTCCCGTACTCCGAAGCCGTAATCGACAACGGCTCGTTTGGTACCCGCGTAATCCGCTTCGAGACCGGCCAGCTGGCCCGCCAGGCCGCCGGTAGCGCCGTCGTCCTGCTCGACGAAGAAACCACCCTGCTGTCCGCCACCACCGTGGGCAAGCACCCCAAGGACCAGTTCGACTTCTTCCCCCTCACCGTCGACGTGGAAGAGCGTCAGTACGCCGCCGGTAAGATCCCCGGCTCCTTCTTCCGCCGCGAGGGCCGTCCCGGCACCGAGGCCATCCTGGCTGCCCGTCTGATCGACCGCCCGCTGCGCCCCTCCTTCGTCAAGGGCCTGCGCAACGAGGTCCAGGTTGTCGAGACCGTGCTGTCCGTGCACCCCGACGACGCCTACGACGTGGTCGCCATCAACGCCGCCTCCATGTCCACCCAGCTTTCCGGCCTGCCGTTCTCCGGCCCGGTCGGCGGTACCCGCATTGCCCTCATCGACGGCCAGTGGGTTGCCTTCCCCCGCTTCAGCGAGCTCGAGCGCGCGGTGTTCTCCATGGTTGTTGCCGGTCGCGTGGTTGAGACCGCGCAGGGCCAGGACGTCGCCATCATGATGGTGGAGGCCGAGGCCACCGACAACGCCTGGGAGCTCATGCAGGCCGGCGCCCCCGCCCCCACCGAGACCGTGGTGGCCGAGGGCCTGGAGGCCGCTAAGCCCTTCATCAAGGTCCTGTGCGAAGCCCAGGTAGAGCTAGCCAAGGTTGCCGCCAAGCCGGTGGCCGAGTTCCCGCTGTTCCTGGACTACACCGACGAGCAGTACGAGCGCGTCAAGGAGGCCACGGGCGACAAGCTGGCCCCCGCCATCTCCATCGTGGAGAAGCAGGCCCGTGAGGACGCCATCGACGCCGTACGCGACGAGGTGCTGGCCTCCTTCGGTGAGCTGGACGAGCAGGAGACCAAGGACTACAAGGCCGCCTTCCGTTCCTTCACCAAGGCTGCGGTGCGCCGCAAGGTCCTCACCGAGGGCGTGCGCATGGACGGTCGTAACCTGACCACCATTCGTGCCCTCAACATCGAGGTGGACGTGCTGCCCCGCGTGCACGGCTCCGCCCTGTTCGAGCGTGGCGAGACCCAGATCCTGGGCGTGACCACCCTGAACATGCTGCGCATGGAACAGCAGCTGGACAACCTCACCCCGGTTACCCGCAAGCGCTACATGCACAACTACAACTTCCCGCCCTACTCCACCGGTGAGACCGGCCGCGTGGGCTCCCCCAAGCGCCGCGAGATCGGCCACGGTGCGCTGGCCGAGCGTGCCCTGGTGCCCGTGCTGCCCAGCCGCGAGGAGTTCCCCTACGCGATCCGCCAGGTGAGCGAGGCCCTGGGCTCCAACGGCTCCACCTCCATGGGCTCCGTTTGCGCCTCCACCCTGTCCCTGCTGGCCGCCGGTGTGCCGCTGCGCGCCCCCGTCGCCGGCATCGCCATGGGTCTGATGAGCGAGGAGATCGACGGCGAGACCCGCTACTCCGCACTCACCGACATCCTGGGCGCCGAGGACGCCTTCGGTGACATGGACTTCAAGGTGGCCGGTACCCGCGACTTCGTCACCGCCATCCAGCTGGACACCAAGCTGACCGGCATCCCGGCCTCTGTGCTGGCCGCCGCCCTGGAGCAGGCCCGCGACGCCCGCCTGTCCATCCTGGACGCCATGACCTCCGTGATCGACGCCCCCGAGGAGATGGCTCCCACCGCTCCGCGCGTGATCGCCCTGCAGGTCCCGGTGGACAAGATCGGTGAGGTCATCGGCCCGAAGGGCAAGATGATCAACCAGATCCAGGAGGACACCGGCGCCGAGGTCACCATTGAGGACGACGGCACCGTCTACATCGGTGCCACCGACGGCGCCTCCGCCGAGGCCGCCCGCGCCGCCATTAACGCCATCGCTAACCCGATGATGCCGGAGGTCGGTGAGCGCTTCGTGGGCACCGTGGTCAAGACCACCACCTTCGGTGCGTTCGTCTCCCTGGCCCCGGGCAAGGACGGCCTGCTGCACATCTCCCAGATTCGTCGTCTGGTCGGTGGCAAGCGCGTCGAGGCCGTGGAGGAGGTCCTCAACGTGGGCGACCAGGTTGAGGTCGAGCTGGCCGAGATCGACCCGCGCGGCAAGCTCTCCCTGCACGTGGTGCTCTCCGAGGAGCAGCTGGCTGCCGAGGCCGCCGCTGAGGCCGAGCGCGCCGAGCGTCGCTCCGAGCGTGGCGAGCGCGGCGAGGACGACGGCGAGCGTCGCCAGCGCCGTCCGCGTCAGCGCACCCGCAAGACCCGCAACGAGGACTGAGCTCCCGCACGGGTGAGTAGGTAAGCGGGGTGGAGCCTTAAAGGTTCCACCCCGCTTCCTTGTTGCGTGGTTGCGGCGCGCGTGGCCGCGAGCGCTGTTGGCCGACGTCGCCCACCCACGCCGTCGTTATGTGGCGCCGCCGTTTTGTGGCGCCGCGATTGTGCGGCGCCGCCGTTTTGTGGCGCCGCGATTGTGTGGCGCCGCCGCTTTGCCCGGCCGCGTGGGCGCACAGGTGCGGGTGCGACGTCGGCCACCAACGCCGCCTCCGGTGAGGCGCCCGGCGGGAGGGCCAATAGACTCTAGGGGTGCGTTTTTCCACTCTGCCCGGCGACGAGGCCGCCCAGTCCGACCCCTCCCTTTCCGTCCAGCCCGGCGGGGGCGTGCTCACCCCGCCCACGATCGAGCTGCCGCTGACCGGCGCGGGCAGCGAGTTCACCATCCAGGACGGCTCCTCGCAGCTGCAGCGCACCATCCTGCCGGGCGGTACCCGCGTGCTCACCGAGGTACTGCCCGGGGCGCAGTCGGTGACAATCGGCATGTGGGTGGCGGCGGGCTCGCGCGACGAGCGCGACGGCGAACACGGTGCCACCCACTTCCTGGAGCACCTGCTGTTCAAGGGCACGCCCACGCGCAGCGCAGAGCAGATCGCCGCCACCCTGGACGCGGTGGGCGGCGACCTGAACGCGGCCACGGGCAAGGAGTACACCGCCTACCACGCGCGTGTGCTGGGCGTGGACCTGCCGCTGGCGGTGGAGGTGCTGGGGGACATGGTGACCTCCTGCCTGCTGGACCGCCAGGAGTTTGCGCGCGAGCGCGAGGTGATCCTGGACGAGCTGGCGATGGCCGCCGACGACCCCACCGACGTGGTCCACGAGGAGTTCTGCGCGGCCGCGCAGCACGGCGGCGAGCTGGCCCGCCCGGTGGGAGGCACGGCGCAGACGGTGAAGGCGATCGCGTGGGAGTCGGTGCGCGAGCACTACGACCGCGTCTACCACGCCCCGGAGCTGGTGGTCGTGGCGGCGGGCGCGGTCAACCACGCCCAGCTGGTGGAGCTGGTGGCGCGCGCCCTGGAACGCGGCGGCTGGCTGGCGGGGGAGGAGGCGCCCCGTGGCCGACGCTCGGGCGGTCAGGCCCCGGCCCTGGAGAGCGGCCAGGTGCGCAGCGTGCGCCGGCCGGTCGAGCAGGCCCACCTGGTGCTGGGGGCGCGCTCGTTCGCGGCGGGCACGGCGCAGCGCTGGCCCATGTCCGTGTTCCTGTCGGTGCTGGGCGGTGGCATGAGCTCGCGCCTGTTCCAGGAGGTGCGGGAGAAGCGCGGCTGGGCCTACTCCACCTACTCCTACGATTCGCGCTACTCCGATTCGGGCCACTTTGGCCTGTACGCGGGTTGCGCCCCGAGCCGGGTGCACGACGTTACCTCCGTCCTGCTCGAGCAGTGGTACGCCATGGCCAGCGAGGGTCCCACTGCGGAGGAGATGGCGCGCGCTCGCGGGCAGCTGCGCGGCTCCCTGGTGCTAGGCCTGGAGGACACCGGTGCACGCATGTTCCGGCTTGGGCACGCCGAGATCGTTTATGGACACCTCACCCCGGTCGAGCGAATGGTGGAGCGCATGGAGGCGGTGACGGCCGCCGACGTTGCTGCGGTGGCCAGCCGCCTGTGGGCCGCCCCGCGCGCCTTCGCCCTGGTGGGGCCCAAGGGGGCCTCGGCAAGCCTGGAAGAGCTGGTGGCGCGAGCCTAGGGCGTTGGTGATTTGTGGGTGGCGCGGGTGGCCAGCACTAGGCGGTGCGGCGGTTTGGAGGCCTGGCGCCCATTTGTCGGGACGCTCTGGGCTGCCCTGGCCCCACCTTCGCTAGGCTGGCGGCCATGACTATCGCCGTTGCCGTGTTGGGCGCCGCCGGGCGCATGGGGTCTACCGTTTGCCGCGCCGTGGAGGGCGCGCCCGACATGGAGCTGGTGGCCCGTCTGGACGCCGGGGACCAGATCACTAAGGAGTCACTGGGCGGCGCGCAGGTGGTCGTGGACTTCACCGTGCCGTCGGTGGCGGAGGGCAACGTGCACGCCGTCCTGGACGCCGGTGCCGACGTGGTGGTGGGCACCACCGGCTGGGATGACGCCTCCCGTGCCCGCGTGGCCGAGCACCTGGAGCGCCTACCCGAGCGCTCCGTGCTGATTGCCCCGAACTTCGCGCTCTCCGCAGTGCTGGCCATGCAGTTCGCCGCGAAGGCGGCGCGCTTCTTCGAGTCCGCAGAGGTGATCGAGCTGCACCACCCCGCCAAGGTGGACGCCCCCAGCGGCACCGCTGCGGCCACCGCGCGCGCGATTGCCACGGCCCGCGCCCAGGCCGGCCTGGGCGCGGTACCCGACGCCACCGAGACCGACCCGGACGGCGCGCGCGGAGCGCGCGTGGACGGCATCCCGGTCCACGCGGTGCGCCTGCGCGGCCTCATGGCCCACGAGGAGGTCCTGTTCGGCAACCCGGGGGAGATGCTCACCATCCGCACCGACACCTTTGACCGCGAGTGCTACATGCCCGGCGTGTTGCTGGCCGTGCGCAACGTGTCCGGGCGCGGCGGTCTGACCGTCGGCCTGGAGAGCCTCATCGAGATCTGATTGCTCTGCCCAGGCGCTCCACAGCAGGGACGTGCTGCTTGGACTTAGCTTTCTCTCACCGGGGTGGGCGCTTCTCGATAAATTCTGAGAATAGGGGAGCGCCATTCGGATCCAGGTAGGCCGCGAAAAGCTCCTCGATGGGAACGGTGAGGCTATGGGATAGTCTGGTCGCTTTTAACGGTCTGTCCGAAAACTCGTATATGCGGATTGGGTACGAGTTACCGGTGTGTGTATCGCGGAGCGTTGAGTAGTGCTCCTTTATCATGAACGCTTCAAAGCCGGGCTTAATTTTCCGGGCCATGGTGTAGAAGTCTAGTGATGGGAAGTGAAGATCTTCCCTGTGGTCGTCGCAAAGTGCGGATACTACATACCGTTCGGCGAGTGCTAAGTCGGTGGTGTAGAGCGTGAAGGAGGGTGGGTCGGCGCGCTCATAACTCCCTAGGCAATATTCCCCGTCCTCTAGTTTGACAACATGGGTTGCGCTAACTGGGGTCACAATTTCGTAGCGGTCATCATGCTCTACGATCCGGCCCTTGATCTGGCTGGAAGTTACTAGGCTTATGAAAGTGTTAGAGAATGCAAATTCTACCATTTTGATACCCCTAGATCGATTAGATCTGCCATGGAAACTTCTTTGCCGTTCTGAATTAATTGCAGCTGTATTGCGCCGCCGGGGTGGCCAAGGTTGGGTGCCGCCTGGGAGATGCGTACTTGCAAGTCTGGCAGTTCCTGAGGGAATGCGAGCTGGTTGTAGGGTAGGTCCTTGCATGCTTCTTCAACTGCGCGAGCTTCGAAGCTGTAGACCTTGCCGTCCTTGACTGGAGAGAACCATTTACCTGTTTTCTTGCCAATCCTGTCGATGACGTGGCCAAATTCCTCCACGTAATCAGACATGGACAATGTTCGTTCGGTTCCTTCGACAGCGGCTGGGCCGTAGATAGTTTCGCCGTTGGGGGCGTGGATGCTTGCCCATTCTTCTGCGCTCTTGATTCGTCTGCCCTCATGTTTCCCAAATGGGGCACGCGTTCTTAATAGGTCACGTCCGGTGGCTCCAGGGCGGAGGGTCTTGCCCCTGACATAGAGATGCCTTGTGTTCACAGCAGCGCGTACTCGTCCGGCGGCATTGTTCAACGCTTTTGACGTTGCTGTCCATGCTGTCTTGCCGGCAGCATAGATCTTGCTCGCGCCCGTGTTTACCGCCTTGACAGCCCCACGCCCAAAGGTCAAGAACGCGCCCTTCATCCCACCAGCAGCTTTGAGTGCCCCACCAAAACCCTTCAGTGCCTTCAAAGACGAAACCGCACCGCGCAGGCCGCCTAGGCCGATGCAGCCTAGGCCGGCGTAGGCGATGGAGAGGAGGGCTTCGCCCCAGGTCTTTTCCCCGCCGATGGCTAGGCCGATGTTGGCTAGTGCGGCGACGAGTCCAGCGATGCCGGCGATGACTGCTAGTGCTTGGCCTAGTACAGGTACCCAGCACAGGGCCAGGGCTAGGATGCCGGCGATGGCGGCGACCCATTCGGCGATGGTGGCGATCCAGCCCAGGACCTTAGCGCCATAGTCCTCCCACCAGCCGTCATTGAGCCCATCGGTGGCGGTAACACCCTGGATGGCATCAATAGCGGTCTGCGCGGCTAAGTCACGCTCCCGGACAGCGTTTTCAACCACCCGGACCTGATTATCAATCCGCTCCTGAGCGGCCGCCGCATCCTGTCCAGCACTGTTAGCTAACCGCGTGTAACGCACCTGCTGGTCATGCCCATAGCCGCCCTCATCGTCGATACCCGCGTAGTCGTCGGCCAGGTCCTGGTAGTAGCGCTGGTTGTCGCGGGCCTCATCGCGCTCCCACTTAGCCTGCCTAGCCGCATACAAAGCATTCAGCGTGTCGGTTTGCACCCGGTCCAACGCCGCCGAGTACGTTTCTAGCGCGTCCCCGGCCGCGCGGTAACGCCCCTCGGCCTTGCCGATCCCATCGATCAGGGTGTCGCGCTGCTCAAGCAGCGCCGTGACACTCTCGGCCCGCGAGCTTGCCCCAGCCTCCAGGGTGCGCAGGCTGTCGGCGCAACGCTTGATCGCATCAGCCACACCCCGATACCGGGTGGCGCCATCACGCACCACCACCGCATCCCCCGGGGTGGGATCAGCCCCTAATCCTAGGGCGCTCCAGTCAGAAGGCCGCGCACTCATAGACAACTAATCCCTTCAGGACTTTAGGCGATCGAGGTTGTTGGGTGGGTGCTAGTCCCGCCACCAGTGGCGCCACCAGCGGCGCCAGCGCTACCGCCTCCGGTAGAGCCTTGGCCGTTTAGGGTGTTGGCGCCGTCTTGGTCGAACTTGATCCAGGCGTCAGCCACGGCCAGCGAGGCCTCGGAGAAGGCTTTGAGGGCGTCGATGAACTTTTGGCGTTTGTCGTCCCAGTCATGGGCAAAACCGCGCACGGTCTGACTCAAACCCCCATGCCCCACAGCACCGGCAATGGTGTTGGAGTTCGTGTTGGCGCCCTCAAACTCCAAAGCAATCGTCCTAGCCGAGGCCCCAACCGTGCCTAGCGCGCCAACATCAACCCTGATGGACTGCAAAACCACCCTCCCTTAGCTTTGAACTAGGCCAGCCCCGGGGACACGAATAACGCGCGCGTGCCCCCGAGGCTGGCAGAGCCAAACAGTGAATCAGCCGCGCAGGGAAGCACTCATCTGGGTGTCCATGTCCACAACCGCGTTGGCGTACTGGGTCAGGAAGTTACCCAGGGGCTCCATGCTCTCGTTGACCTGCTTCAACCCGTTAGAGAGCTGCTGGAATTGTTCGGAGTAGGCGCCAGAAGCGGCCTGGGTGGTGAAACCAGAACCGATCAGGCCGTTAACGGCGGCCAGGGCTTCTTGGACCTTGCCGTCGATCTCGGCCTTGATGGAGACCAACTGGCTACCAATACGACGCATCTCTTCGGGCGTGTAACCATAGGCGTTAGCCATAACAACCAACCTTCTCTCTCTACTAGAGCACCCACGCTCACTGGCGATAAGAACCCTAACCACACCATCCCCAACCCACAACCAGTTCGGCACACCACGGTGGACACACCGCGAGGCACCGACCACCCCACCACCCGGCGCTAGTCAAACGGGGGCCAACACCTGCAGGACCAAACGATCCAAACCGGCGACCACCCGACCGACCGGCGGCCTGGAGAGCCTCATCGAGATCTGATTGCTCTGCCCCGGCGCGCCACAGCAGGGACGTGATGCGTGGGCTTGGCTGTCTCTCACCGGGGTGGGCGCTTCTCGATGAACTCTGAGAACAGGGGAGCGCCATTCGGGTCCATGTAGGCCGCAAAAAGGTCCTCGATGGGAACGGTGACGATATGAGACAAATAGGTAGGCTCTAATGGCTCATTCGAGCCTTCCGTTATACGCATTGGATACAGGTAATCTGTAGCGGTGTCGCGGAGAGTGTAATGGAGGTCATCCAACCTAACTGGTTCGAACCCTGCCTTGACGCTCCGCGCCATGTGGTAGGCGTCAAATAGGGGAAGCTGTGCGGCTGATCTGAACTCATCGCATAGCGCGGCGACTAGATTCCGCTCAATTAGCGTCAAATCTTTTGCGCACAGTCTAAAAGATGGAGGTGGCGTGCGCTCGTAGGTTCCATGGCAATATCCTTCATCCTGCCATTTGACCACGTGAGTCACGCTGCTCGGAGTCCAGACTATGTATTCGTCATCGCCTTCCCTGATTTGCCCTTTTAGGCGCTCAGACGTCACTAAATCTGTGAACTGTTTTGAAAACGAGAAATCTACCAATTTGATACCCCCAGTCTTCTCAGTTGCTTCATTGAAAGTATTCCGGTGGAGTCGGCGAAGTTCAATTGAATTGCGCCGCCGGGGTGGCCAAGGTTGGGTGCCGCCTGAGAGACGTGTACTTGCAAGTCTGGCAGTTCCTGAGGGAATGTGAGCTGGTTGTAGGGTAGGTCTTTGCTTGCTTCGCGAAGTGCGCGAGCTTCGAAGCTGTAGACCTTACCGTCCTTGACTGGGGAAAACCAATCGCCGTACTCTCCACCAATCCTGTCGATGACGTGGCCAAATTCCTCCACATATTCAGACATGGACAATGTTCGTTCGGTTCCTTCGACAGCGGCTGGGCCGTAGATCTCTTTGCCGTTGGGGGCGTGGATGCTTGCCCATTCTTCTGCGCTCTTGATTCGTCTGCCTTCGTGTTTCCCAAATGGGGCACGCGTTCTTAGTAGGTCACGTCCGGTGGCTCCAGGGCGGAGGGTCTTGCCCCTGACATAGAGATGCCTTGTGTTCGCAGCAGCGCGTACTCGTCCGGCGGCATTGTTCAACGCTTTTGAGGTTGCTGTCCATGCTGTCTTGCCGGCAGCATAGATCTTGCTCGCGCCCGTGTTTACTGCCTTGACGGCTCCACGGCCAAAGGTTAAGAACGCGCCCTTCAGTCCACCAGCAGCGTTGAGCGCCCCACCAAAACCCTTCAGGGCCTTCAGAGACGAAACCGCACCGCGCAGGCCGCCTAGGCCGATGCAGCCCAGGGCAGCAAAGCCCACGGACCATAGGGCCTCGCGCCAAGTCTTCTCCCCACCCAAGGCCAGGCCGATGTTCGCCACCGCCGCCACGATCCCAGCGATCCCAGCGATAACCGCTAGTGCCTGTCCTAGTACAGGAACCCAGCACAAGACCAGGGCCAAGATGCCCGCAATATTGGCCACCCATTCGGCTATGTCAGCGATCCAACCCAGGA
The DNA here is from genome assembly GCF_041380365.1 of Buchananella sp. 14KM1171. Lineage (NCBI taxonomy): Bacteria > Bacillati > Actinomycetota > Actinomycetes > Actinomycetales > Actinomycetaceae > Buchananella > Buchananella felis. Next base: position 2,127,609 of record NZ_CP159981.1, read on the forward strand.
CCTTAGCGCCATAGTCCTCCCACCAGCCGTCATTGAGCCCATCGGTGGCGGTAACACCCTGGATCGCATCAATTGCCGTCTGCGCGGCCCGATCCCGGTCCGCCACAGCGGCCTGGACCACCCGGACCTGATTATCAATCCGCTCCTGAGCGGCCGCCGCATCCTGTCCAGCACTATTAGCTAACCGCGTGTAACGCACCTGCTGGTCATGTCCATAGCCGCCCTCATCGTCGGTACTCGCGTAGTCGTCGGCCAGGTCTTGGTAGTAGTGCTGGTTGTCGCGGGCCTCATCGCGTTCCCACTTGGCCTGCCTGGCCGCATACAAAGCATTCAGCGTGTCAGCCTGTACCCGGTCCAGCGCCGCCGAATACGTCTCCAATGCCTCCCGGCCGCGCGATAACGCCCCTCGGCCTTGCCGATCCCATCGAGCAGGGTGTCGCGCTGCTCTAGTAGCGCGGTGACACTCTCGGCCCGCGAGCTTGCCCCAGCTTCCAGCGTCCGCAGGTTGTCGGCGCAACGCTTGATCGCATCAGCCACACCCCGATACCGGGTTGCGCCATCACGCACCACCACCGGATCCCCCGGAGTCGGATCACCACCCAACCCCAGAGCACTCCAATCAGAGGGACGCGCACTCATAGACAACTAATCCCCTCATCGCTTTAGGCGATTGCGGCTGTTTGGCGCGCACCGCCGGTGGCACCAGCCCCACCACCGGCGCTGGTTGGGGTTTGGCCGTTGAGGGTGTTGGCGCCGTCTTGGTCGAAGTTGATCCACCCATGGGCCACGGCCAGGGAGGCGTCGGAGAAGGCTTTGAGGGCGTCGATGAACTTTTGGCGCTTGTCGTCCCAGTCATGGGCAAAACCGCGCACGGTCTGACTCAAACCCCCATGCCCCACAGCACCGGCAATGGTGTTGGAGTTCGTGTTGGCACCCTCAAACTCCAAAGCGATCGTCTTAGCCGAGGCCCCAATCGTGCCTAGCGCGCCAACATCAACCCTGATGGACTGCAAAACCACCCTCCCTTCGCTTTGAACTAGGCCAGCCCCGGGGACACGAATAACGCGCGTGCCCCCGAGGCTGGCAGAGCCAAACAGTGAATTAGCCGCGCAGGGAAGCACTCATCTGGGTGTCCATGTCCACAACCGCGTTTGCGTACTGGGTCAGGAAGTTACCCAGGGGCTCCATGCTCTCGTTGACCTGCTTCAACCCGGTAGAGAGCTGCTGGAATTGTTCGGAGTAGGCGCCAGAAGCGGCCTGGGTGGTGAAACCAGAACCGATCAGGCCGTTGACGGCGGCCAGGGCTTCTTGGACCTTGCCGTCGATCTCTGCCTTGATGGAGACCAACTGGCTACCAATACGACGCATCTCTTCGGGCGTGTAACCATAGGCGTTAGCCATAACAACCAACCTTCCCTCTCTACTAGAGCACCCACGCTCACTAGCGATAAGAACCCTAACCACACCATCCCCAACCCACAACCAGTTCGGGACACAGCGGTGGACAACCCCGGCCACCGATCGCTGCGGCCCGGCCGTCGGCCAGCAAAGCGACCGCAGCGGGCGCAGGCGGCGCGCACCGGCCACTCGGGCTGCGGTTTAAGGTGCGCCCCAGGTTCGCACCGTAGGCTGTTCCCGGCGGCGCACAACGTGGCCGCGCAACGGCTAGAAACGGAAGTGAACACCTTGGCGAAGAAGACGTGGGTACGCGCGGGCCTGGCCCTGACGGCCGCGACGGCTCTGTTTGGGTTGGGCGCATGCTCGAACACGGGCGCGGGCGGTCAGGCGGGGCCCTCGGAGACGGCGGGCGAAATCGATATGCCGATGGAGCAGGACGGCCCGCACGCCCCGGCAGACCGCGAGGTGGCCGCCCCCAAGGCGAGTGACAGCGCCGACGGCAAGTCGACGGTGGTGGAGGTGGACCTGGGCAACGTCCTGGCCGGTGACTACAGCGCCCCGCTGCGCGGGCAGGTGATCGTGCCCAAGCAGGCCGACGCTCCCACGCCGCTGGTGGTGGTCAGCCACCTGCGCGCCCCCAACTGCACCGACACCACGTTCGCCTACCCGTGCGCGGACGGGGCGCAGGAAAACCGCTACGACCGCGGCATGGTCTACCTGGGTGAGGCGCTGGCCGCACAGGGCTACGCCGTGGTGATCCCGGACCTGGGCGGGGTGTTCGTGGGCGCGGACGTCACCGATCCCTACGACCAGAACCAGATGTGGAAGGACGCGGTCGGGCAGCTGGTGGGCGCCCTGAATGAGGACGCCGCCAAGGAGACGCTAGGCACCGAGCTGGCCGCACCGGTGGACCTGACCCGGGTGGGGCTGGTGCTGCACTCGCGCTCGGGCACGCTGATCGAGCCGGCCATCGAGCTGTTCGGGGAGGGCAACGTCAAGGGCGCTTTCGCCTACGGCCCGGCCTACGACACCTTTGACCTGGCCAGCATCACGCCCGCTCCGGCCGACGTCGCCTACCTGGCCCTGGTGGGGGAGGCGGACGCGGACGTGGGCACGTCGGCCAACCTGTGGGTGGGGCACTACCTGGACAAGGCCCGCACCCAGCCGGCCGCCGTGGTGGCCGTGCCCGGCCTGGGGCACATGTGGGTAAACCGCACCGCCTCTACGGCCGGCACCGATGATCGCATCGGCTGCGACGAGCGCGACTGCCCCGACGCCGCCGAGCACGAGCGCGTCATGATCGAGGTTGCCACCGACTGGTTGGGTGCCACCGTGCGTGGCGCGGAGACGACGCTGCCGGTCAGCGCCGCCCACAAGCTGCCCGCCACCGTTGCCGGCCTGCAGGCGCGCTGGCTGGCCCACACGCCCGGCGCGCTGGTGAGCCTGCAGCCGGGCGACTTCAAGGCGGTCTCCGGGCAGAGTGCCGTCGAGTGCGTGAACCCGGACCCGATGAGCCCGGTCGCGGTGGACAACGCCTGCCCGGCACCGGAGAACGGCGTGGTGCAGATCGTCACCCCGGTGAACTACCTGACCGACGCCAAGGCCGAGCTGGAGGTGGCGGGAGCCAAGGGCGTGGCGTTGCACGTTGCGCCCTCTGGCACCTACGACGGGCCTGGCACCGCGCTGAGGGTGCGTCTGGGTCTCAAGGACGGCAGCGAGTTCGAGTTCGGCGTGGAGGCCACGGACCAGGCGGTGGTCAACCGTGCCTCCGATCTGGACAACGGCGTCTACCTGCTGGGCACCGTGCGTGTGGAGCTGCCGGAGGCAGTGGCGGGCCAGACCATCACGTCGGTTCAGGTCACCTCCGAGCAACACCCGGTGGAGCTGCGCGGGGTGGACTTCTGGAAGTAGGGCCCGCGCCGGCCATGCGGGCGCTGTTCGAGCTGCTTTCCGCCCAGGTGCCGAGCGGGCACTGGTGGCCCGGCCGCACGCGCTTCGAGATCGCCGCCGGGGCCGTGCTCACCCAGAACACGAACTGGGCCAACGCGTCCGCCGCGATCGCGAACCTGGACGCGGCGGGATTACTGACGCCGCAGCGCCTCTTGTTGGCCGACGACGCCCACCTGGCCGCCCTGATCCGCCCGGCCGGATTCTGGAAGGCCAAGACCGGCTATCTGAAGGCGCTGGCGTGCTGGTTCCAGGAGCGCGACCCGGAAGCCCAGCGCCTGGAGGCCGGGCTGCTGCGCCGCGAGCTGCTTGCGGTGCGGGGGATCGGGGAGGAGACGGCCGATGACCTGCTGGTCTACGTCTACGACCGGCCCGTGTTCATCTACGACCTCTACGCCCGCCGCCTGCTGGCCGCCGCAGGATTCGGGCACTACCCCAGCTACGGCGCGGCCAAGCGCGCCCTGGACCCGCTGGTGGCCGAGGCCGGTTTCACCGCAGCGGAGCTGGCGCGCTTCCACGGACTGATCGTGGACGGCGGCAAGCTGGCGCGCGTCCTGGGCGGCTGGGAGGTGGCCTACCCGCTGCTTGCCGCCGGAAGCCTCACGACCGCCGTGGCTGGGGCGGCGGCGCGGGATGGGGCCCAAGCAGCGCGCGCCGAAACTTGTCAATAGGCGCCGAAACTTGTCCTTAGAAGGCCCGCTAAGGACAAGTCTCGCGGGGGTTGGACAAGGCCCGGCGCGTTTGGACAAGGCCCGGCGGGGTTGGACAGGTTTCGGCGGAAGGGAAGCCGCCGGGACGCGCGCGGCCCTAGAGGGTGGTGGCGTAGAGGCGGGCCTTGATGGGGGCGCCTGCGCCGGCGTCCAACTGCACCTCCACCCCGGCCGGTGCAAAGCCGGAGTCGGTGAGCAGCTCGGTGAGCCGCTGGTCCACCGTGGGCACCCAAGCGCGCAGGGCCGTGTGCGACTCATCGCGGCACACATCCGCCAACGCAGCCAGTAAACGTTCGCCGTGGCCTTCCCCGGCCCCGGGCGCCACCACCAGGTAGGCCAGCTCCGCGCTGGCCGAGGCGGCCAGCTCCAGCCCCTGCGGCGTCACCTGCTCCGCCTCCGGCGACTGTACTGGCACGCTCAACACGAACCCCACCGGGGCCTCGTCCTCCACGGCCGCCAACAGGTGGGCGCCGCGCGCGCTCGCCGCGCGCGCCGCGCTCAGGCCCGCCAGGCTGGCCTCCACGGCGGCGCTCGCAGCGGCCGGGGAAGTGGGGGAGGCGGCAGGGGCGTCGTCGGCCAAAACCCAAGGCGCTGCGGTATCGCTGGCCGCGCGTCCCAGCCAGTCCACGTAGGCGGCGTGAAGGCGGGCCAGCGCGGGCAGATCTGAGGCGAGGGCGGGGCGCACGTAGCGCGAGGCGGTTTGCATGGCACCCACCCTAAATGCCTGGGCCGGTGGGCACAGCGCGGGCCGGGGCGAGGACGGTGCGCGAACTGTGGTCGCCCAAATGGTGACCGGCCGGACGGTGAGCGCGCGGCGGGGCGAAAACGCGCGGGCCCTCACCCAGCCCCACACCCCCGTCCGTCCGCCTTTTGAAACAAAGGAATCGGAATGTGGGCAGGTGAGCTCGCTCGCATTAGGGTGCAACTATGAGTGAGCTAAAGCGCGTTTTCGGTTCCGTCATCGTCGCCATGGTTACGCCGTTCCACGCCGACGGCTCGGTGGACATCCCCACCGCTCGCCGCCTAGCTCGCCACCTAGTGGACCAGGGCTGCGATGGCATCGTCCTGAACGGCACCACGGGCGAATCGCCCACCACCCACCAGCCGGAGAAGGACGAACTGGTGGCGGCAGTCGTGGACGAGGTCGGCTCCCAGGCCTTCATCACCGCCGGCGCGGGCTCCAACGACACGGCCCACGCGGTGCGCATCGCAAAAGGGGCCAAGCGCAGCGGCGCCCACGGTGTGCTGGTGCTGCCGCCCTACTACAACCGCCCCAGCCAGGAGGGCGTCTACCGGCACATGCGCGCCGTCATCGAGGCCGCCGAGCTGCCCGCCATGCTCTACGACATCCCCGGCCGTACCGGCGTGCGCTTGGAGGATGCGACCCTGGACCGCCTGGCCGCCCTGGAGCCGGTGCTGGCCGTCAAGGACGCCACCGGCAACGTGGCCCACGGCTTCGACGCGATCGCCCGCACCGGCCTGGAGTACTACTCCGGCGACGACGGCCTGAACTTCGCTTGGCTGGCCCACGGCGCCGCCGGCATGGTCTCCGTGGTGGGGCACGTGGCCGCCGCCCAGTACAAGCAGCTGGTCTCCCTGGTGGACGGCGGCGACCTGGCCGGAGCGCGGGCCGTGGCCCGCGACCTGCGCGACGTCGTGGCCGCCGTGATGGGCACCGGCCAGGGCGCCGTCATGGCCAAGCACGCCCTCCACCTGCAGGGCATCCTGCCCACCCCCACGCTGCGCCTGCCGCTGGTGGAGGCCCCCCAGGCGGACGTGGACAACCTGGCCGACGTCCTGCGCGCCCACTCCATGCTCTAGGCCGCCGCGCGCTCCGGCCGCAGCTCGGCTTGGGGTGGGTGGCCGACGTCGCCGGCCAGGACCGCCGCTAGTACCGGCCGCGTGCGCTGGGAGGGGCGGGGGGCCGACGTCGTCCATGCGGCCGCCGCGCCGGCTCAGCGGGTGGCAACCGGCCGGACATGATTAGTGCCCGCCGGGCAATAGGTGGGACAATTGGAGGCGTGACTACCTCTATGCGTGCCCCGGGACCCCTGCCAGCCAACACCATGCGCATAGTCGCGCTTGGAGGACTCGGCGAGGTGGGCCGCAACATGACCGTGCTGGAGGTGGACGGCAAGCTGCTGGTGGTTGACTGCGGCGTGCTCTTCCCAGAGGAGGCCCAGCCCGGCGTTGACTTGATCCTGCCGGACTTCAGCTACATCGAAGGCCGCATGGATGACGTGGTCGGCGTGGTGCTCACCCACGGCCACGAGGACCACATCGGCGCTGTGCCATACCTGCTGAGGCTGCGCGAGGACATCGAGCTGCTGGGCAGCGAGCTCACCCTGGCCTTCGTCACCCCCAAGCTCGAGGAACACAAAGTCTCGCCCCCCAAGCGAGTGGTAGAGGAAGGCGAGCGAGTCAAGCTTGGCCCCTTTGACCTGGAATTCGTGGCAGTAAACCACTCCATCCCGGACGCCCTGGCGGTCATGGTGCGCACCAGTGCGGCCACCGCCCTCATCACGGGCGACTTCAAAATGGACCAGTTGCCGCTGGATGGGCGCATCACAGACCTGCGTGCTTTTGCCCGGTTGGGCGAGGAAGGCGTGGACATCTTCCTCACGGACTCCACTAACGCGGAGGTGCCCGGATTCACCACCCCGGAGCGGGAGATCGGCCCGGTGCTGGACTCCGTGTTCGCGGCCGCCACCGGCCAGATCGTGGTGGCCTCCTTCGCCTCCCACGTCCACCGCGTGCAGCAGGTGCTGGACGCCGCCCACAAGCACGGCCGCCACGTGGCCCTGATCGGCCGCTCCATGGAGCGCAACATGAACATCGCCGCCGAGCGCGGCTTCCTCACGGTCCCCGACGGCGTGATCAGCGACCTCAAGACCGTTAGCGCCCTGCCCCCGGAGCGGCGCGTCTACATGGCCACCGGCAGCCAGGGTGAGCCCATGGCTGCCCTGTCCCGCATCGCCCACGGCACCCACTCCACCGTTGAGGTGGGGCCGGGGGACACCGTCATCTTCGCCTCCTCCCTTATTCCCGGTAACGAGAACTCCGTCTACCGGGTCATCAACGAGCTGACCCGCCTGGGCGCCAAGGTGGTCCACCAGGCCAACGCACGCGTCCACGTCTCCGGGCACGCCAGCTCCGGCGAACTGCTCTACTGCTACAACATCGTCCAGCCCAAGAACGTCATGCCCATCCACGGCGAGATCCGCCACCTGGTGGCCAACGGCGCGCTCGCGGTCAAGACCGGCATCCCCGCCGCCAACGTGATGCTGGCCGAGGACGGTGTGGTGGTGGACGTCTCCGGCGGCAAGGCGCGCATCGCCGGCCAGGTGCCGTGCGGTCACGTTTACGTGGACGGCTCGAGCGTGGGGGAGATCAGCGAAGCGGAGCTGATGGACCGGCGCATCTTGTCCCAGGAGGGCTTCGTGTCAGTGTTTGCGGCCGTGGACTTCTCTAGCGGCACCGTGCTCTCCGGCCCCCACATCCAGGCCCGCGGCATGGCGGAGGACGACTCCGCCTTCGACCCGATCCTGCCGGAGCTGGACCGCGCCCTGCGCGAGGCGGTCTCCTCGCGCGGCGCAGAGGTGTACCACGCCCAGCAGGCACTGCGGCGGGTTTTGGGACGCTTTGTCAGCAGGGAGCTGCGCCGCCGCCCAATGATCGTGCCATTCGTGGTGGAGGCTTGATCATCCGCCGCAGTTTTCGCTCATCAATGTGATAGAAAATGAGAGTCGCTGCTGATCGAACCTCGCGGTACCGGTCACAGTGCCCAAGAGGTATTGGTCAAGCCAATGTTGCCTTGCGATACTTCTGGCGTGCGTTCCCGCGCATAACTGCTTTTGAGGAGAAGAAATGCCGGTGCAAGCCCAGCCTTCTGACATAGGCCAGGCTCCCCTGCCGCGCGCGTTATTTTCCCCGCGCTTCATCTCTACCGGGTCCGTGGTCATCGACCTGCCGATGTGGGTGGACCACCTGCCCGAACGCGGCGCCGACGTGCTGGCCACCTCGCCCGGCACGGTGGTGGGAGGCGGCTTCAACGTCGTCTCCGCCGCCGCCCGGCAGGGCGTGTCCGTCTCGCTGGCCTCCCCGCTGGGCACAGGCCCCAACTCCGCGCAGGTGCGCGTGGCCCTGGCGCAGGAGGGCATCAGCACCCTCTTTGACGACATGGTGGGGGACACGGGCCAGTGCATCGCGCTGGTGGAGTCCACCGGCGAGCGCACCTTCATCACCACCCTGGGGGTGGAGGCCGAGCCCCAGCGGGAGGACCTGGACGCGCTGCGGCTCTTTGCGGGCGACTACCTGTACGTCTCCGGCTACGACCTGGCCTACGCCTCCTCCGCCCCCGTGCTGGCCCCTTGGCTGGAGACCCTGCCCGAGGGCGTGGTGCTGGTGATAGACACCGGCCCGATCGTGGACGAGATCGACCCGGAGCTGCTGCGCCAGGTGCTGTGCCGCGTGGACGTGCTGACCATGAACCGGCGCGAGGCCGTGCTGCTGCAGGAGCGCTTTGGCATGTCCGACTGGAGCGAGCTGAGCACCCTGATCCGGCCCGGTCGCCTGCTGGTGCGCCGCACCGGCGAGTTCGGCTGCGAGGTGCTGCAAAACGGCTGCGTGGACGTCACCACGGTGCCGGCCTACCCGATCGCGCACGCCGTGGACACCACGGGCGCGGGGGACGCGCACACCGGCGTGCTGGTGGCCTCCCTGATGGACGGGATGGACGTGCTTAGCGCCGCCGAGCGGGCCAACGTGGCTGCGGCGATCACCTGCCAGCGCCAGGGGCCGGCCACGTGCCCCACCCGCGATGAGATCGACCACACGATGGTGGCCTACAAGGAGATGCTGCGGGAACGCGCCTGCTGAGCGGGCCGCGCGGGCTTGCCCCCACGCGGCCCGGCCTCCCGGTCCCGGCGGGCCGTGCAGGATAGGTTGGGTCCACTATGAGTGCTGTGCGAAAGCCCAACAAGGTCACCTCCCAGAAGAAGTCAGCCGACCCGGTCCCGCCGCCCCGCCGCAACCTGCTGGTGCGCATGTGGGGCGGATTCACCGGCGCCTTCGGTTCAGTAGTGCGCGCCATCGGGCGCGGCGAGGCGGCCGACCCCGCGCTGCGCCGCGACGGCATCGCCTTCATCCTGCTGGCCCTGGCCATCGTGATCGGCCTGCGCGAGTGGTTCCAGCTCTCCGGCATCCTCGGGGTGGCCCTGCACCACGTGGCCGCCGGCGCGGTTGGCCTGTACGCGGTGCTGCTACCGCTGCTGCTGGGCTTTGGGGCGCTGCGCATGATGCTGCGCCCGTCGGCGACTTCCCTGCTGGCCCCCACCCTGGGCGGGATCGGGATGGCCGCCGGGGTCACCGGCATCACGCACATCGCCGTGGGCTCGCCCGCCACCCTGGCCGGTTGGGAGGCGGCCGGGGGCCTGCTGGGTTTCGTGTTCGGTCACGCCCTGGGCCTGCTGCTCTCGAACTGGGCGGCCGTGCCGGTGCTGATCCTGCTGACCGTCTACGGCCTGCTGCTGGCCACCTCCACTCCGGTGGCCCAGATCCCCGCCCGCCTGCGCGCCGCCTACGCCGCCGTGACCGGTCGTGGCCAGGTGGACGACGCTGCAGACCCGGCCGCCCTGCCGCCCAACACCGTGCCCTATGACACCGCAGTCGTGACGGAGGAGGCCCGCGAGTCGTTCTTTGACAAGATGAAGCGGGGAGGTAAGCCGAAGGGCCCGGCCCCCGAGGTCGAGCAGGCCGGCCCTGAGGGCGACTGGGAAGACGGCGCGGCCGGCCAGGACGTCGGCCCCACCGAGGTAATGGGCGCCGGCCTGCCCACCCAGCAGCTCGCCTCGGCGCGGGCGGCCGCGAAGGGACGCCCCACCCGCCAGAGCCCCCGGGAGAACGACCAGCTGCCCACGGAGCCGATCAGCCTGGTGGGGCGGCAGGAGAAGCAGGAGCAGCTGCCCCTGGCCTCCCTGCCCGGCGGCGAGGTGGAGCTCGCGGAAAACCCGGGGGTCACCTACAGCCTGCCGGCCGACGACCTGCTCAAGCGCGGCACCCCGCACCAGGAGCGCACCGCCACCAACGATCAGGTGGTGGACGCCCTCACCCAGGTGCTGGAGCAGTTCAACGTAGACGCGCAGGTAACCGGCTTCTCCCGCGGCCCGACCGTGACGCGCTACGAGCTCCAGGTGGGCCCGGGCGTGAAGGTGGAACGGATCACCGCCCTGTCCAAGAACATCGCCTACGCCGTGGCCTCCCCGGACGTGCGCATCCTGTCCCCGATCCCGGGCAAGTCCGCCATCGGTGTGGAGATCCCCAACACCGACCGCGAGACCGTGGCGCTGGGCGACGTGCTGCGCTCCTCCATCGCGCTCGGCAACGACCACCCGCTGCTGGTGGGCGTCGGCAAGGACGTCGAGGGCGGCTTCGTGGTGGCCAACATGGCCAAGATGCCCCACCTGCTCGTGGCCGGCTCCACCGGCTCCGGTAAGTCCAGCTTCGTCAACTCCATGATCGTCTCGGTGCTGATGCGCTCCACCCCGGAGGAGGTGCGCCTGATCCTGGTGGACCCCAAGCGCGTGGAGCTGACCGCGTACGAGGGCATCCCGCACCTGATCACCCCGATCATCACCGACGCCAAGAAGGCCGCCGAGGCCCTGGAGTGGGTGGTCAAGGAGATGGACTCGCGCTACCAGGACCTGCAGGTGTTCGGCTTCAGGCACGTCGACCAGCTCAACGAGGCGATCCGCTCCGGCTCCCTGACCGCCCCGCCGGGCAGCGAGCGCGTGCTGACGCCCTACCCCTACATCCTGGTGGTGGTCGACGAGATGGCCGACTTGATGATGGTGGCGCCGCGCGACGTGGAGGCCTCCATCCAGCGCATCACCCAGCTGGCGCGCGCCGCCGGCATCCACCTGGTGCTGGCCACCCAGCGCCCCTCCGTGGACGTCATCACCGGCCTGATCAAGGCCAACGTGCCCGCCCGCCTGGCCTTCGCCACCACCTCGCTGGCCGACTCCCGCGTCATCCTGGACTCCCCGGGCGCGGAGAAGCTGATCGGTCAGGGCGACGCCCTGTTCCAGCCCGCCAACGCCTCCAAGCCGATGCGCGTGCAGGGCGCCTGGGTGGGGGAGGACGAGATCGCCTCCGTGGTGGAGCACGTCAAGCAGCAGCTGCGCCCCAAGTACGTGGAGAACGTGATCGCGCCCGCCGCGCAGAAAAAGATCGAGGAGGAGGTGGGCGACGACCTGGACCTGATGCTGCAGGCCGCCGAGCTCATCATCTCCTCCCAGTTCGGCTCCACCTCCATGCTGCAGCGCAAGCTGCGGGTGGGATTTGCCAAGGCCGGTCGCCTCATGGACCTGCTGGAGTCGCGCGGCGTGGTGGGCCCCTCCGAGGGTGCTAAGGCCCGCGCCGTGCTGGTACCGGTGGACGACCTGCAGCCCACCCTGGCCCGCCTGCGCGGGCAGAGCGTGCCCGCCCCGAGCTTCGAGGACGCCTGGGCGTACGCCGAGGAGGACGAGGGCGAGGAGAGCGAGGACGCCTGGGGCCTGACCGGGCGGGAGTAGCCCCCGCCGCCCACGCTCGCTCAGCGCGGGCGCGGCAGCGGCGTTGGGGCCGGCCCAGTGGGGGTGTAGGGCTCGGTGCGCAGCAGCGCGTCGCCGCCCATGACCTCCAGCAGCCCCTCCCAGCGGGCCTGAATCTGCCCCTCGGAGAGGGTCAGGCCCTCCGGGCGTTCCCCGGCGGCCAGCTGCGGCAGCGGGTGCACGCGGTGACCGCCGTCGGTGTCGGTGGTGTGCGCCGTCCAGGTCATGTTGGTCTGGGCCGGGCCGCCGCCGGCGGGCAGCGTCACCTCCAGCACCGGGAAGAGCCCGACGGGGGAGAGCGGCGCGCAGCACTCCGGGGTCTGGTTGGAGATGTAGTTGCCGCTGCCGTAGGAGATCCAGGTGTTACCCACCTTCTCGATGGGTTGGGGCACGTGCACGTGGTTGCCGAAGATCGCGTCGAACTGCCCGGTCTCGGCCAGGGCCTGGGCCTCCGCGCGCTGCTCCGGGGTGGGTTCGCTGACGTACTCGGCGCCCCACTGGATCTGCAGCACCACCACGTCGGCGCCGGCGGCGCGGGCCGCGCGGGCCCGCTCCGCCATGGTGGCCGTGTCGTTGAGCACCACGGACCACGGCGCCTGCTCCGGCAGGGGGATGCCGTTGGTGCCGTAGGTGGAGGAGAACTGGGCGACCGTGACGGTGCGCCCGCCGCGCTCCAGCTGGTAGAGCTGGGGCGCGGCGGCCTCGGCCTCGCTGCGCCCGGTGCCGGCGGCACCGAGCCCGGCGGCGTCCGTGGCGTCCAGGGTGGTGACCACCCCTTCCCAGCCCCGGTCCAGGGAGTGGTTGGAGGCCGTGGCGCACCCGTCCCACCCGGCGCTCTTCAGGCTCGGGATCACGTCGGGGTCCATGCCGAACATGGGGTAGCCGCTCACCTCCCAGCCCGGTGGGCTCTGCGGCACCTCCAGCCCGCACAGCGCCAGGTCCACCCCGGCCGTCCACGCCGCGAAGGGGGCCATGATGCCGCTGAGGTCGCCGTCTGGGGCGCTGTCGTAGACCGGCATGTGGGTGAGCACGTCCCCGGCGTAGCCGATCGTGAAGCTCACGCTCTGCGCGGTTGGTGAGGGGGCGGTACTGGTGGCGGCGGCGGGGGCGGGCGTCGTCGTCCCCTGAGCGGCGGAGGAGGGGGCCGCAGTGCTGGGCGCCGCGCTAGGGGGCAGCGGCCCCTCGCCCAGCATTCCCTGCAGGGCGAAGGTCAGGCCGGTGCCGATCGCTAGTCCTGCCACGACGCCGATGGCGATGGTCTGCGCGAGCCGGCCGCGAGAGCTGGTCATTGATCCTCCTAATCGGGGGTGTACAGGCCAACGGTAGGGGCTCGCCCCTCGCTTTGGTGGCGCGCCCCACCGTGGAGTGGTAATCCGGTGTGTGGCGGCGCGCTATCGTGGCTGCATGACTTCCCGCCCAGTTTCAATGTGGAACCCCGCCAACCTGATGACGATGGCCAGGCTGGTGATGGTGCCGGTGTTCGTGTGGCTGTTCCTGGTGGGCACGACGCAGGCGCGCTGGTGGGCGGTGGCGGTGTTCGTGGTGGCCGCTTTCACCGACATGGCGGATGGCTACCTGGCGCGCCGCTACAACTGGATCACCAACTTCGGCAAGCTGGCGGACCCGATCGCGGACAAGGCGCTGGTGATCGGCGCCCTGGTGCTGCTGACGTGGGAGGGCAGCCTGTGGTGGTGGGTGGCCCCGGTGATCATCGTGCGGGAGCTGGGGATCACGTTGATGCGCCTATTCCTGGCGAGGGTGGAGGTGATCGCCGCCTCCTGGATGGGCAAGCTCAAGACGGTCTGTCAGCTGGGTTTCATCACCTTCCTGCTGGTGCCGTGGTCCACGTTCGCCGCGCCCGGCGCGGTGGTGGGGATGGCGTGGTTGACGCGCGCCCTGATTGTGGTGGCGGTGGCGCTGACCCTGTGGAGCGGCGGGCAGTACGTGGTGGCCGCCGTGCGGTCTGCGCGCGGGCGCCGCGCTGCGTGAACGGGCCGATTTTCGCCCGGTCGGGGCGGGGTGGCCGACGTCGCAGCGGGACCTCGCGGCGGGCGGCGGCCGCAGCGCGCGCCTGTGGGTATTCAGCCAACACTCATATAACGTCGGTAAGGTTGGACTCATGAACACGAACAGTGCTCCGATGTCCTCTGGCTCCAGCAACGTTCAGCGCCGTCTGACGGGACGGACGCCGATGGCTACCCCTGCGGCGGCAAGGTACGGTAGGCCTGTGAATCAGACTCCAGCTTCGGCGGCCGCGACCCCGATCCTTCGCAGCGAGATCGGCGACGTGCTGCGCGATCTGCGCCTGAAGCAGGGCCGGACTCTGCGGGAGGTTTCTGCGGACGCGCGCGTGTCGCTGGGCTACCTCAGCGAGGTGGAGCGCGGGCAGAAGGAGGCTTCCTCCGAGCTGCTCGGCGCGATCTGCGTGGCGCTGGGGGTGCCGCTGTCCCTGCTGCTGCGCGAGGTGAGCGACCGGATCGCCGCGATCGAGGGCGTGCAGGTTCCTGACACCGTGCCGGATGCATTCATGCCTGAGGTTGCTCGTTTCAGCTGAGCTTGGGCGGGCGACGCGCCTGCGGGCCACGAGATAGTCTCGTGGCCCGCAGGCTTTTGTTTTGGGAAAGGGCGGGGTTTTGAAGCAGAGCGAGTTCCGGGCGGCGTTGGCGCTGACTTTCGGGGACGTGCTGGGGCCCTCTTACGCCCAGGACGTGCACCTGCCGGGCTTTGGGGCCACGGCGGCGCAGGCGTTGGAGGCGGGGGCGGAGCCGCTGGAGGTGTGGCACGCCCTGTGTGACGCGCTGGAGCGGCCCGACGCGAAGTGGGCCCACCGGGGCAGGGCCCGCAAGTGACAGCAGACAAGCCCCGCCGGCCCGACGGTGGTGACAATGGATGTGTTCTGCGTGAACCTGCTAACAGCGTCGCGGTTGTAGCGAGGCAATGCCTGAACGGGCGCGGGCAGCCGGGCTGCCGGAGGTCCGAGAGCTGAACTTGAGTTGTTAGTGCCGCTAGATACGATTGATGAATGTTCGTCAGTGACGTCTTAGATGTAGCTGAGCGTGAGCGGGCAGCGGCCCTCGCACGCATCGATTCAACTACGCAGGGGGCCTTGGGACAGTTCTTCACCCCGGTTTCCGCCGCCCAGTTGATCGCTGGCTTCCCCGCCTTACCTATCACAGGACATCTCCGGCTGTTAGACCCAGGCGCGGGCTCTGGTGCTCTCACAGCCGCGTTTGTGCACCGTGTCCTAGTTGAGCGTCCCGATGTAACCGTTGAAGTGGTCGCCATCGAGCGAGATCCGTGCGTGATTCCCCACCTTCGTGCCACGATGGCGGCCTGCGAACAAGCCTCGGATGGAAGAGTGCAAACAACCGTACTCAAGGCAGACTTCATTTTGGATTCAACAGGCATCGCTCCAAAAATAGACATAAACGGTACGTTCGACTTGGTAATACAAAACCCGCCATATGGCAAGCTTGCGGCAAAAAGTAGTCATAGGCTTGCGTTGAAGCAAAGCGGCGTGGATGTTCCCAATCTATATGCGGCATTCCTCGTAATCGGCATAGCTGCGTTGAAGCAAGGTGGACAGCTTGTTGCGATCACGCCAAGGTCCTTTTTCAATGGTCCGTACTTTGAGGCATTCCGGCGCCATTTTCTAGAGCATGTTGCCCTGGAGCGTATTCACGTTTTTGATTCTAGGTCATCTGTCTTCTCGGACACAGGGGTTTTGCAAGAAAACGTGGTCTTCGTAGCGAGGCGGGGTGGGGACGCGTCCAACGTGCAGTTGTCTGCAAGTAAGGACCATCTGGGAGAAATTGAGTCTAAGACCGTCCCCTACACGTCTGTAGTTATGCCGAGTGACACCCATCGATTCATCAGGATTGCTGCAGAGAACTCAGACAACGCAGCAGTTGCAACGGTTCTCTCACAGCCGTGCGTGCTCAGCGACTTAGGTGTGCAGGTGTCGACTGGGCGAGTCGTAGACTATCGATCCAGACAGGCGCTGAGTACCGTTGAGCGGTCGGGGGCAGTTCCTCTTTTGTATCCTGGCAATCTCAAGTCCGGTGGCGTCTCGTGGCCCAGTGACATTCGCAAGCCGCAGTGGTTTGTTCCTGTTGGTGCGAAAGAGCGCGCAATGCTTTTCCCTGCTGGGTGGTATGTCTTGGTCAAAAGGTTTAGCTCAAAGGAAGAGAAGCGGCGCATTGTGGCATCAGTTCTCTCTCCGGATGACTTTCCTGGAGAAATCGCTTTTGAAAATCATCTCAATGTTCTTCATTGTGGCGGTGCTGGGCTGACAAGAGACTTAGCCCTGGGGATCTGTGCGTGGCTAAACTCCGCCACCATCGACAAGTTCTTTAGAACTTTTTCTGGGCATACCCAGGTTAATGCTACAGATTTGAGATGTTTGCGTTTTCCCGGCAGGGAAGACCTGCTTGCGATGGGGTGCATGCCCGAAGAAGTCGAAGGGAGCGAGCGCAATTTAAAGGGTGGGGTGAAGGTTGCATGAATCAGTTGTCCGGTCAGGCGTACGACCTTGTGGAGGATGCTCGACATATTCTAGAGCTACTAGGCATGGATAGAGAACGCAGCAATGAACGTTCTGCGTTGGTGCTCCTCGCGCTGTCAAATCTCTCGCCCGGCATGTCCTGGGCCGAGGTAGAAAGTCCCCTCTTAGGTACTCGCGCCATCATGGACTTCATGCGCGATAAATTTGCTAGGGAGTACGCCCCCAATACTCGAGAAACTGTGCGCCGATTCACGCTTCATCAGTTTGTGGAAGCTGGAATTGTTGTGCAGAATGTGGATGATCCGCAGCGTCCAGTGAACTCTCCTTATTGGAACTACAGTCTGTCCATGCCAGTAAGAACCCTGTTGGCAAGCTACGGTAGCGATGCTTGGCAGAGTCGCCTTCGGGACTATCTTGTTGAGCGGCCTGGGCTGATAGCGCTTTATGCCGCCGAGCGAGAGATGGAAAAGATCCCCGTCGCGCTTCCGGATGGAGATTTAGTTGCTCTATCGCCTGGTGGGCAGAACGAACTTATTAGGTCAATGGTGGAAGAGTTCTGTCCTCGCTATGCCCCGGGAGGTGTGGTGCTATATGTTGGGGATGCGGACAGTAAGTGGGCTATATTCGCGCAGAATGATCTTAAAGCTCTAGGTGTTGACATTGACCGGCACGGCAAGATGCCCGATCTAGTTGTGTATCTCCCGGATAGAGGGTGGCTTCTTTTGATGGAGGCTGTGATATCTCATGGCCCCGTCGATGCAAAGCGAAAGCGGGAACTGGAAGAACTTTTTGTCAACGCGGCAGTTGGCCTTGTTTTTGTGTCATGTTTTCCAAGCCGTGCGGTGTACCGGCGTTACGCCGATAAGATTGCGTGGGAATCTGAGGTTTGGTTCGCCGATGAGCCAACTCACATGTTGCACCTCAATGGAGAGCGGTTTCTTGGTCCCTACGACTGATTTTCCGGCTCCTTACAGGCGAGGGTGTTGCTGGGGTGAGGGTGGTCTTCGCGCGTGGTGGCGGCTCTGTTGCCTCCGTGGTGCCTGTGCTGTTGGGATCGCTGGTGGCTCGGTCCTGGGGCTGTCTTGGGGCGCCGTCCTGGTGGAGCGGTGGCGGTGTTGAGTGGGAGCGGGAGCAGCGCCAGTACACGGGCCAGGTGGTGGACGGCATGCGCGAGCGCCTACTCGGCAGCACGTAGGGACGCGGGCTGCGGGCTCCTGGCCGGCGGGAGCGTGCCGTGGGCTCCTGGTCGGCGCGTGCCGGGCAGGTGGAAGCGGACCGTGCCGGTGGTCGTTGCGCAAACGGTTGCGCCTTTATGGTTCCTGTTTGGCCCTTGTTGTAGCGCTTGTGGCTTTATGGCACCTCTTGTAGCGCTACGGGGCCGGTTAACGCCTCAATAGGTTGCACAAAGGCGCAAGAGGAACAACAAGGGCCCAAGAGCTGCAACAAAGGCTCAACCGCTTGTGCAAGCCCCGGGCCGCAAGCCACCCGCCGCCCCGCGACGGATGAGACCAAAGCGATCAGGCGCGGCGCGCGCGATCGGCCCGCCCAACACCAACGAGCCCCGCAGAGTTCGCCACTGACACGCGGAAGAAGAGGACCGGTGTCGCGAGGCTCGTGTGGCGTTTCCCTGTAGAGAGGCAAGGAAGCGGATCGGGCGGGCTAAGGTTCCTCGCGCGGGGTGAGGTTTCCCGCGCACGCGCCGAATGCCGCCGGCCTGGCTGAGGCTTTCGGGGCAGAACCCGCAGTCCCCGCCTGCGCTCCCCGGGGCCAGACAGGTAACCAGCCGGGCAGGGGCAACGCTGAAGTGTCCCCGCCTGCGCTCCCCGGGGCCAGAGCTGTCCAGTCCGTTGATAGCGCGGAACTCCTCCCCCGCCTCCGCTCCCCAGGGCCAGTGGCATGCGCGCGGAGGCGGCATTCACCCCCGGCCCCGGCCCGCTACCGTCCACTGGCCAGAGGTGTGCGCGAGCGCGACCGACTCACCCCTGCCTCGCAAATGTTGCAACGGGGTACATACGACCGCACGCTTGTGCGCTCGGGGGCAATGCGCCAGCGCCCACCACCGCCCCCACCTCCACCTGTGAAGAGCCGGAAATGCTGGGCTCGATAGTGGCTTGGGAATCTTCTCGGTATCCAGCGCGGAGTGGTTGGTGTGCGGCATTACAGGCTGAGCGCATGGGGGATAGGCGCACGCGCCTGGCTGGTTTTGGGGTCGGCCCACGAAGTGCAACTCTGTGGTCGCCATCGGTGGCGGATGGGGAGGTAATTTGGCCCCGAGGTATGTTTGTGCCCGTCCGGTGATCAACTCGACCAGCGGGGGCGGAGCCGCTGGAGGTGTGGCACGCCCTGTGTGACGCGCTAGAGCGGCCCGACGCGAAGTGGGCCCACCGGGGCGCGGTCAACAGGCGCCGCTAGGGCGGGGGAGGCTACCCCTTGCGTCGATAGTTCAAATTTGAAAGACTGTCGGCAGTTCAACTCCCGTCCCGACCTGGAGGTCGCCATGAACATGCAATTCGGCGTTATGTCCGTAGGGGACCTGACCGTGGATCCCACCACCGGCGTGGCCCCCACCGAGCACGACCGCCTCAAGGCGTTGGTGCGCATCGCCGTCCACGCGGAGGAGGTGGGGCTGGACGTCTTTGCCCAGGGTGAGCACCACAACCCGCCCTTCATGGTCTCCTCGCCCACCACCTCCCTGGGATTCATCGCCGCCCAGACCAAGCGCATCGTGCTGTCTACCTCCACCACCCTGATCACCACCAACGACCCGGTGAAGATCGCGGAGGACTACGCCACCCTGCAGCACCTGGCTGACGGGCGCGTGGACCTGATGCTCGGGCGCGGCAACACCGGGCCCGTCTACCCCTGGTTCGGCCAGGACATCCGCAACGGCATCCAGCTGGCGGTAGAGAACTACGCGCTGCTGCGGCGCCTGTGGGACGAGGACGTGGTGGACTGGGAGGGGCGCTTCAGGACCCCGCTGCACGGCTTCACCGCCACGCCCCGGCCGCTGGACGGAGTAGCGCCCTTCGTGTGGCACGGCTCCATCCGCAGCCCGGAGATCGCGGAGCAGGCCGCCTACTACGGGGACGGCTTCTTCCACAACAACATCTTCTGGCCCGCCCACCACACCGCGCGCATGGTGGAGCTCTACCGCACCCGCTTCGCCCACTACGGGCACGGCACCAAGGAGCAGGCAATCGTCGGGCTGGGCGGCCAGGTGTTCATGGCCCGCCGCTCCCAGGACGCCGTGCGCCAGTTCCGCCCCTACTTCGACAACGCCCCGGTCTACGGGCACGGCCCCAGCCTGGAGGAGTTCTCATCCCAGACCCCGCTCACCGTGGGCAGCCCGCAGGAGGTCATCGACCGCACCCTGTCCTTCCGCGACGTGGTGGGCGACTACCAGCGCCAGCTCTTCCTGATCGACCACGCCGGCCTGCCCCTGGCCACCGTGCTGGAGCAGCTGGACTTTCTGGGCGAGATCCTGCCCACGCTGCGCGCGGAGTTCGATGCGCGCCGCGCCCCTGGTGTGCCGGCCGCCCCCACCCACGCCGCCCGCGTGGCCGCCCAGGCGGCAAGCGGGCAGTCGGACGGTCCCGAGGCGGTCGAGCTCAGCGCCGCCGGTGGCTCCACTGGCCAGTTCGGCGTACTGGAGGCGGGTGCGGACCACTTCGGGCCCCGCGTGCGCTCCAGCCAGGACACCGCCACCGGCTCCTCGTTCTACCCGCAGGCCGCCTCCGAGGAGGCCGCGCTGCGCCGCGTGGACGACCTGCTGGCGGGGGAGGGTAACAACCAATGACGCGCCTGGTCGTGATCGACGCCTCGCTCTCCGAGTCCGGCTCCTCCACCCGCCTGGCCCGCGAATTGTGGAGCCACCTGCCCGCGCACTGGCAACGCACCCACATCCAGCTGCGCCCCCTAGCCCGCGACCTAGCCGACTCCCTGCTGGTGGGATTTGCCACGCCGACCCTGGAACGCGCCTACGAGGCGGTGGGAATGGCCGACGCTGCCGTCGTGGTCACCCCGATCTACCAGTCCTCCTACTCCGGCCTGCTCAAGCTGTTCCTGGACCTGCTGCCGGAGGGTGCCCTGGCCGGCGTGCCGGTCATCGCCGCCGCCACCGGCGGCAGCACCCGCCACGCCCTGGCCGTGGACCACTCCCTGCGTCCCCTGCTGACCTACCTGCGCGCGGAGGTAGTACCCGCCGGGATCTACGCCGCCGCAGAGGACTGGGGCGTCACCGCCGCGGACTCCAGCGGAGACGAGGAAGGCGGGCTGGGGCGGCGCGTGCGCCGCGCGGCCCGCCAGCTCGCCGCTGCGGTCGCGGCCAAGGCCCCGCAACCCCAGGGCGGGCCAGAGGGCGGCGTGGCTGGCCGGGAGGCTGGCGGAACGTCGTCCCCTGCTCAAAGCGCGGTGGGCGGGGCCATGGCCCACGGTGTGGGGGCGGCGGGCGGAACGTCGGCCACCGACGAGGCGGAGAGCGGCGCGGATGTGGTCGATACTACCCCCGTCCAGCAGGCGCAAACCGCCGCCGCCTGGAAAGCTAGTGTGCGCGGCGATCAGCTCGCCACCTTCACCCCCTTCGAGGAATTGTTAGCCCAGGTCAATCAATGAGACTAAGAAAACAGCGCCTGCGGGCATGGCGTGCGTACTACGAGTATTCGGCCCGCGTAACCGGCGTGCTCGAATACAGACTGCGCACGCGTTCTGGTCTCTCCAGCGGCGACTACAACATCCTCCTGGTGCTCTACGAGGCAGGAGAGCCGCTGCGTATGGGCACCATCGCGCAGCGCATCGCCTTCGCGCCCTCCCGCCTGACGTACGCGGTTAGCGGGCTGGAAACTCGCGGCCTGGTGGAGCGCCAAGCCGACCCGAACGACCGTCGGGCCGCCGCCGTCCAGCTCACCGAGGCCGGTCGCCAGCTGTTCCGCGAGGCAGCCGGGCCGCACCTCGAAGACGTCTGCGAGCTCGTGATGGAAGAACTCACCGAGGAAGAGGTGGCCGCCATGGACGCCATCTTCACGCGGCTCGCCGGGCGCCTGGAGCAGGCGACACGCCGAACCGAGGCCGAGTAGGCGATCGAACAACTGTTCGGCTAGGGTGTGCTCAGGCGAGGCTCCGGCCCACTGCTCGCGCACCGTGCGCAGGGGGCTGGAGTAAATGTTGGTGGCCGCGCATAGTCTCGCTACCGCGGGCCCGGAGAGGGCCTGACGGCAAAGGCCAGTTCTGCCCGAGACTCACAAGGAGAAACCCCATGGCGCAAATTGGTGGCACCGACCGTGCCAAGGCACTGGAACTGGCGCTCAGCCAGATCGACAAGCAGTTCGGCAAGGGCTCAGTAATGCGCCTGGGAGACGACTCCCGCCCGCCCGTGGCCGTGATCCCCACCGGGTCCGTCGCCCTCGACGTCGCCCTGGGAACCGGCGGCCTGCCGCGCGGGCGCATCGTGGAGATCTACGGGCCCGAGTCCTCCGGTAAGACCACCGTCGCCCTGCACGCGGTGGCCTCCGCCCAGCGCGCCGGCGGCAACGCCGCCTTCATTGACGCCGAGCACGCCCTGGACCCCGAGTACGCCCGCAAGCTGGGCGTGGACGTGGACAACCTGCTGGTCAGCCAGCCCGACACCGGCGAGCAGGCCCTCGAGATCGCGGACATGCTGATCCGCTCCGGCGGCCTGGACATCATCGTCATCGACTCCGTGGCCGCCCTGGTGCCCAAGGCCGAAATCGAGGGCGAGATGGGCGACTCCCACGTCGGCCTGCAGGCCCGCCTCATGAGCCAGGCCCTGCGCAAGATCACCGGCGCGCTCTCCGCCTCCGGCACCACCGCCATCTTCATCAACCAGCTCCGCGAGAAGATCGGCGTGTTCTTCGGTTCCCCCGAAACCACCACCGGTGGAAAGGCACTGAAGTTCTACGCCTCCGTGCGCATCGACGTGCGCCGCATCGAGACCCTCAAGGAGGGCGGCGAACCCATCGGTAACCGCACCCGCGCCAAGATCGTGAAGAACAAGATGGCCCCGCCCTTCAAGCAGGCCGAGTTCGACATCCTCTACGGCCAGGGCATCTCCCGCGAGGGCGGCCTGATCGACCTGGGCGTCGAGACCGGGGTGGTGCGCAAGTCCGGCTCCTGGTTCACCTACGAAGGCGACCAGCTGGGGCAGGGCAAGGAGAACGTGCGCAACTTCCTCAAGGACAACCCGGAGCTCGCCAACGAGATCGAGCAGAAGATCCTGGCCCACCTGGGAGTCGGGGAGGCCGGCCGGGCCGCCAAGGCGGCCGCCGAAGCCCAGGCCGCCGGGGGCTCCGGGGAGGCCGACGCCGCAGCCGCAGCGGCCGCCAAGGCCGTGGCCGGAGTGCGCGGGAAGGCCGGGGCCGCGCGCGGCAAGGCCGCCCGCAACAGCGAGGACGCCGGAGGCTTCTAGTGCGCCCCGACCCGAACGAGGCGGGGAAGCCGGGGAGCGGGAAGCCCGCTCCGAGGCGCGCCGGGCGGGAGAGAGCCGGGCGCGAGAGAGCCGGGCGGGAGCCCGGCGGCGCCCCCGCCTCGCTAGAGGAACTGCTGCGCAGCGGCCTGGTGCAACTGGGCACAGACGGGCTGGGGGCCGCCGGCAAGGCGGCCCCGCCCCCGCGTGGGCGGGCCAAGACCACGGGCGGGCGGGCCAAGACCACGGGCACCGCGGCCGACGGGACGCAAACCCCGGTGGGGGAACTGCCCCTGGAGCAGCAGGTGGACCTGGCCCGCGAGGCGGCGCTGAAGTCCCTGACCGTCTGCGCCCGCACGCGCCAGCAGCTCACCCAGAGCCTAGGGCGCAAGGGATTTGCCCAGCCCGCAGTGGAGAGCGTGCTGGACCGCCTCACCGAGGTGGGTCTGATCGACGACGCCGCCTACGCGGCGGCCCTGGTGCGCACCCGTGCCCAGGAAAAGGGCCTGGCGCGCAAAGCCATCGCGGTGGAGCTGGCCCGCAAGGGCATAGATCGCCAAGATGCTGCGGCGGCGCTGGATCAGCTCAGCGAGGACGACGAGCGTGCCACGGCGCTCGGGCTGGCGCGGGCCAAGGCCCGCGCCACCGCCCGCCTGGACTACCCCGTGCGGCTGCGCCGCATCGTGGCGCACCTGGGGCGCAAGGGGTACAACAGTGAGGTAGCGCTGAGCGCAGCCCGCGCCGCGCTGGCCGAGGAATGGGACCGCGCAGATGACCAGTGAGAAGGCAACCCCGCAGCGCCCCGCTGCGGGCGGCGCGCTGGACCGGGCCGCCGCGCGGCTCGTGGCCGCGCTGCTGGCACGCGGGCTGAGCGTGGCCACCGCAGAGTCCCTCACCGGCGGGCTGGTCAGCGCCAGCATCGCCAGCGTGGCCGGAGCCTCCGGCACGCTGCGCGGCGCCGCGGTCACCTACGCCACGGACACCAAGGCCAGCCTGCTCGGGGTGGAGCCCGCCCTGCTGGAGCGGCACGGTCCGGTACACCCGGAGGTGGCCGCGCAGATGGCGCGGGGAGCTGCCCGCGTCTTTGCCGCCGACGTGGCCCTGGCCACCACCGGCGTGGCCGGCCCGGGCCCCCACGACGGGCACGCGCCCGGCACCGGTTTCATCGCGCTGCATTTTGGCAACACCCTGCCTGACGAAACCCGGGTGGAGGCCTTCGCCGTCGAGGGGGACAGAAACGAGGTGCGCGAACGGGTTAGCGCCCTGGTGCTGGAGCGCGCCGGCGCGCTCATATGCTTGCCGCGATGAGCACTCCACGCACCTACCACGTCCGCACCCTCGGGTGCCAGATGAACGTCCACGACTCCGAGCGCATGGCCGGCCTGCTATTCGAGGCCGGCATGGTCCCGGTCGAGGAAGTCCCAGAGGCCGCAGCGCGCGCCACCGCCGCAGGCGACGGTGGCGCCGACGTCGTGGTCATCAACACGTGCTCCGTGCGGGAGAACGCCGCCACCCGCCTCTACGGCAACCTGGGGCAGCTGGCCGCCGTCAAGCGGGAGCGGCCCGGCATGCAGATCGCCGTCGGTGGCTGCCTGGCCCAGCAGCTGCGCGGCACGCTGCTGGACAAGGCGCCGTGGGTGGACGTCGTCTTCGGCACCCACAACATCGACGTGCTACCCACCCTGCTCGAGCGGGCCCGCCACAACCACCGGGCCGCCGTGGAGATCGAGGAATCCCTCAAGGTCTTCCCCTCCACGCTGCCCACGCGACGCGACTCCGCCTTCTCCGGCTGGGTGTCCATCTCCGTGGGCTGCAACAACACCTGCACCTTCTGCATCGTGCCCCAGTTGCGCGGCAAGGAGCGCGACCGCCGCCCCGGCGACGTGCTGGCAGAGGTCGAGGCGCTGGTCTCCCAGGGCGTGGTGGAGGTGACCCTGCTAGGCCAGAACGTCAACTCCTACGGCGTCTCCTTCGGTGACCGGGGTGCCTTCGCCAAGCTGTTGCGCGCCTGTGGCCAGATCGAGGGGCTGGAGCGGGTGCGCTTCACCTCCCCGCACCCGGCCGCCTTCACCACGGACGTGATCGACGCGATGGCCGAGACGCCGAACGTGATGCCCTCCCTGCACATGCCGCTGCAGTCCGGCTCGGACCGGATCCTGCGCGCCATGCGCCGCTCCTACCGCTCGGCCCGCTTCCTGGACATCCTGTCCCAGGTGCGCGAGCGCCTGCCGCACGCCGCGATCACCACCGACATCATCGTGGGCTTCCCGGGAGAAACCGAGGAGGACTTCCAGCGCACCCTGGAGGTGGTGGAGGCCTCCCGCTTCTCCAGCGCCTTCACCTTCCAGTACAGCCCGCGCCCCAACACGCCGGCGGCGGACCTGGAGGGCCAGCTGCCGGCCGACGTGATGGCCGACCGCTACCAGCGCCTGGTCAACCTGCAAGAGCGCATCTCCGCCGAGGAGAACGCCGCGCAGGCCGGCCGCACCGTGGAGATCCTGGTGGCCGAGGGCGAGGGCCGCAAGGACGACGCCACCGCCCGCATCTCCGGGCGCGCCCCCGACAACCGGCTGGTGCACCTGAGCCTGCCGCCGGACATGCCGGCCAGCGAGCGGCCCCGCCCGGGTGACTTCGTCACCACCACGATCACGCGCGGCGCCCCGCACCACCTGGTGGCCGACGCTGCCCTGAGCGGTGGACTCTTTGAGGTGCGCCGCTCCCGGGGCGGCGACGCCTGGGAGGCCGAGCAGGCCGAGCCCTGCCTGGAGAAGGACACCGCGCCGGTCAGCCTGGGCATCCCCCTCATGCGCCGGCCCAGCTAGGTGCTTGCCCAGCTAGGTGCTTCCCTAGCTAGGCGCCGGCCGACTCCAGGCCGTAGTGCTCCAGGGCGGTGGCGCCGCGGGCCACGGCGTGGAGCGCCCACGCCAGGCGCGCGGCGCAGTCCGTGACACCGCTGGCTGCGTCGAACACGAGCTCCACGCTCACCTCGCTGCCCCCGCCCAGGGCGTCCATCCCGGCGGCCGGGGCCAGCATGTGCTGGTTCCAGTCGTTGACCACCGCCGGGGCCACCTCCAGCCAGTCGCTCGCGTCCAGGGCGGTGCACACGCGCGCCACCTCCGGGTAGGCCTCCACCCGCACGCTTACCTGGCCCACCGCCACCTCCAGCGCGCCAGGGTACTCGGTCACGCCCAGCCCCTGAGCGCGCAGCAGGTCGGCCAGCACGGGCAGGTCCACCGCGTCCGCGCCCGCTCGCGCGTCCAAGCCCGCCTCGCCGCCCGCCTGGAAGGCAGCGTCTGCCCCCTCCACGGCGCGGGCCTCCGGGCGGCCGCCGTCCTCACCCGGCCGGGCGGCAGCGTCGTTCACCAGCGCGGGCAAGGGGGCCGGTGCCAGGGCCGGAGCGCTCGAATCGGCCGCCGGGTCAGCCAGCAGCGCCCCATCGGTCACCGGCACGCCGCCCAGCGGATCGGGCAGCAGCGCGTCCAGCTTGCGCAGCTGGGAGACGGTGCGGGAGACGAAGGCGCCCACGAAGGTCTCCACCTCCGCCGCCGTGGCGGGCAGGCCGGCCAGCAGAGACTCCCACACCACGGCGACGGCGCCGTCGTCCAACACTCGCGCGTAGGCCTTGGGGAAGGGCCGCTCGAAGTTCAAGGTCGCCAGCACGGCGTGCAGCTTCTCCAGGTGGTCCAGGCTGGCGCGCCGCCCCCACGCCGCCCGCGCCTGCAACGTTTCCACCCCGTCCAGGTCAACGCGGTGAAAACGCACGCTGGCACCCGGGAGCACCACGCCGTAGTTGCCGAAACTGTCAAGGAACCAGTCCAAGCCCAGGCGGTCAAGGGCGGCGGGCAGGCTGGGCAGCGGGGAAGCGGAGGGATTGTGCATGACACCAGCCTAAAAGGCCATAGGCTGTTGGCGTGATCATCGCATTCGTCGGCCCCACCGCAAGCGGCAAGAGCGACCTCGCCCTGGACGTCATCGAGGCGCTGGCCGAGCTGCGCCAGGTCAAGGCGCCGCAGCTGGCGCAGGTGGTGGGCGCCGACGCCATGCAGCTCTACCGCGGCATGGACGTGGGCACCGCCAAGCTTTCGTTGCGCGAGCGGCGAGGCATCACCCACCGGCAGATCGACGTGCTTGACCTCGCCCAGGAGGCCTCCGTTGCCGCCTACCAGCGCCACGCCAGGGCCGACGTTGCCGCCATCCGCGCCGAGGGTGCACTGCCCGTGGTGGTGGGCGGCTCCGGGCTCTACATCCGCGCCCTGCTGGACGAACTGGACTTTCCCGGCACCGACCCGGCCGTGCGCGCCAGGCTGGAGGCCGAGGCCGACGTGTTGGGCCCGCGCGGCCTGCACCGCCGCCTGGCCGAGGCCGACCCGGTGGCCGCCGCCCAGATCGAGCCGGCCAACGTGCGCCGCGTGGTGCGCGCCCTGGAGGTGATCGAGCTGACCGGGCGGCCCTTCAGCGCCGCCCTGCCGGCCCACACCTACCACCACGAACCCACCTACCAGTTCCAGATCGACGTGCCGCGCGCCGAACTGGACCACCGCATCGAGCGGCGCACGGACGCCATGTTCGCAGCCGGGCTGGTGGAGGAGACGCGCGAGCTCATGCGCCAGGGCCTGGCCAGCGCCCCCACCGCGTCGCGGGCCACCGGCTACGCGCAGGCCATGGAGGTGATCGCCGGGCGGATGACGCAGCGGGAGGCCATCGACGCCGTCGCCCTGGCCACCCGCCAGCTGGCCCGCAAGCAGCTCAAGTGGTTCCGCCGCGACCCGCGCATCCAGCTGCTGCCCTGGGAGGGCGGCGTGGACCCGATGGCCTGCGCCCGCCAGCTCGACGCCCTGCTCAAGCAGGCCGCAGGCGCCGGTCAGTAGGAGCAGGCACCGCGATAGACGGCTAGCGGCAGGCGCCTGAGGCCGAGGTGGGCCGCCGCCCACTCAGCCTCAAGCGGGCCAGGCCAGGCCAGCGCCTCAGCCCGTCGCCGCGCGGGCGGCGACCTCCAGCACCCGAAAACCCTTGGAGGAGGCGATGCGCTCGGTGGCAAAGCCCTGCTCGGTCAGCCAGCGCTGCAGGGAGTCGGCCCCCAGGTTCTTGCCCACCACCAGGTGCGCCTTCGCGTCGGGGGCAAGCAGGACCAGCCAGTCCAGCAGCAGCTCGTGCAGGGCGGCCTTGCCGATGCGGATGGGCGGGTTGGACCACAGGCCGGCCAGCTGCACGCCGCGCCCTCGCAGCACCGCCGGGGCGTCCTGGCCCAGGGTCTCCACGTTCCCCAGCCCGGCCGCAGCGCAGTTCGCTGCGGTCAGCTCGCGGGCCAGGGCGTTGACGTCGGCGGCCACCACGCTCGCCCCCGGGGCGGCGCTCGCCAGGGCAAGCGTGATCGGCCCCCAGCCGCAGCCGACGTCGGCCAACACCCCCGTACTCGGGGGCGGAGGGACGTGGTCAAGTAGGACGGCGGTGCCCGGGTCCAGGCGGGCGGTGCTGAACACACCACCGGCCGTGGTGACCGCGAAGTCGCGGCCCTGGATGGACACGGTGCGCTGCTCGCGGCGCTCGCTTACCGGCGCTGCGTCGAAGTAGTGGCTCACGCCAGCCACATTAGCGTGCCCACGGACACGGCCCGGCGATTACCGAAGTGGCGGGCTGGGTGGAAGAATGGAAACCCCGTCCGTTCCGTTTAGAGGAAGCCCTTGCACCCCACTCCCACCGCCCCCGAAGAAGACGTCATAGCTCGCATCCTGGCGCGCGCGGGCACCGCGCTCGCCTCCACCGAGGGCGTGCAGGAGAGCGCTGCGGGCGCGCTGGAACGCGAGGAGCGCGAGCGGCTGCGGCGCGTGCCCTCCCTGTCCACCGAGCTGGAGGACATCTCAGAGGTCGAGTACCGCCAGATCCGCCTGGAAAAGGTGGTGCTGGTGGGCCTGTGGTCCACCGGCAACGCGGAGATGGCGGAGGTCTCGCTGCGAGAACTGGCTGCCCTGGCGGAGACCGCCGGCTCCCAGGTGCTCGACGGCCTGCTGCAGCGGCGGGCCACCCCGGACCCGGCCACCTACCTGGGGCGAGGCAAGGCGGCGGAGCTGGCCGAGATCGTGGCCGCCAGCGGCGCGGACACCGTGATCGTGGACTCCGAGCTCTCCCCGTCCCAGCGGCGTGGCCTGGAGGACGTGGTCAAGGTCAAGGTGGTGGACCGCACCGCCCTGATCCTGGACATCTTTGCCCAGCACGCCAAGAGCCGCGAGGGCAAGGCCCAGGTGGAGCTGGCGCAGCTGGAGTACCTGCTGCCGCGCCTGCGCGGTTGGGGTGAGTCCATGTCTCGCCAGGCCGGTGGTCGCGTGGCGGCCGGTGCGGGCATCGGTTCGCGCGGCCCCGGTGAGACCAAGATCGAACTGGACCGGCGCCGCATCCGCACGCGCATGGCCAAGCTGAAGCGAGAGATCGCCGCCATGGCGCCGGCCCGCCAGACCCAGCGCCTGGAACGCCAACGCGGGCACGTCCCCGCCGTCGCCATTGCCGGCTACACCAACGCAGGCAAGTCCTCCCTGCTCAACCAGCTCACCGACGCCGGCGTCATGGTGCACGACGCCCTGTTCGCCACCCTGGACCCCACCGTGCGCCGCGCCCAGACGCCCGACGGGCGCCAGTACACGCTGGCGGACACCGTTGGGTTCGTGCGCAACCTGCCCCACGAGCTGGTAGAGGCCTTCCGCTCCACGCTGGAGGAGGTGGCGATGGCCGACCTGCTGCTGCACGTGGTGGACGCAGCCCACCCGGACCCGGTGGGCCAGATCGAGGCGGTGCGGGAGGTGATCGAGACGATCCCGGGGGGCAGCGACGTGCCCGAGCTGATCGTGCTGAACAAGGCCGACCTGGCCAGCGCGGAGGACCTGATCGCCCTGCGCACCCGCTACCCGCAGGCCGTGGCCGTCTCCGCCTACACGGGCCAGGGCATGGAGGAGCTGCGAGAGGAGATCGCCCGCCAGCTGCCGCGTCCCGGCGTCCACATCGACGCCGTGGTGCCCTACCACCGGGGCGACCTGGTGGCGCGAGTCCACGACACCGGGGAGCTGGAGCACGAGGAGCACCTGGCCACCGGCACTCGCGTGGTGGCGCAGGTGGACGCCGCCCTGGCGGTGGCGCTGCGCGACGCCTGCGTGGACGGCACCTGGCACGCCGTGCCGGCCAGCGGCTGGGAGAAGGCGCCGAGCCTGAAGCGGCTGACCCGCTCGGTCTGATGAGCCAGGACGACGCCGGACCCACCCAGGAAGAGCTGGTCCTGCGAGTCTTGTCCACCGCCGTGGCCGAGCTGGGCGGCACCGAGCGCGCGGGGCAGATACAAATGGCCAGCGCGGTGGTAGACGCCCTGGCCCGCTCCGCGCACCTGGTGGTGCAGGCAGGCACGGGCACCGGCAAGTCCCTGGGCTACCTTGCCCCGGTGATGACGCACGCCGCGCGAAGCGGCGAGAAGGCCGTGGTCTCCACCGCCACCCTGGCCCTGCAACGCCAGATCCTGCTCTCCGACGCCCCGCGCGTGGCGCAGGCGGTGGAGGAGACCACCGGCCTGCAACCCAAGGTGGCCGTGCTCAAGGGCTGGCAGAACTACGCCTGCCTGCACAAACTGGGCGGAGGCTACCCGAGCGAGGCCACCCTGCTGGACGTGGGGGAGGGCTACGCGGTCAGCGAGGCCTTTGGTGGCGCCACCACGGAGCTGGGCGAGCAGGTACTGCGCGCCCGCGACTGGGCCGCCACCAGCGCCACCGGCGACCGCGACGACCTGGTGCCGGGCGTGAGCGAGCGCGCGTGGGCGCAGGTCTCCACCGACACCGCGCGCTGCCTGAAGACCGCCTGCCCCGTGCGCACCGACTGCTTTGCGGAGCGAGCGCGCGCCCAGGCCTTCGAGGCTGACGTGATCATCACCAACCACGCCATGCTGGGCGTGGCCGCCTCCGGCAATCCTCGCGTGCTACCGGAGTTCTCCGCGCTCGTGGTGGACGAGGCCCACGAGCTGGAGGGACGCGTGCGCTCCCAAAACACGGTCGCCCTCTCCGCCAGCGCCGTCACCCGCGTGGCCTCCACCGCGCGCAGGCAGGCCAAGGCCGTCGTCTCCCCGCTGGAGGACGCCGCCGGCCTGCTGGCCGCAGCGCTAATGGAGGTGCCGGACGGGCGCCTGATCGACGGGCCGGACCAGGTGCTCGCCCTGGCCCTGACCCAGGTGGCGGCAGCCGCGCGCACCGTCCTGGCCGGTATCGACAAGCCCAACCAGGCCAGCCCGGACCGGGCCGCCGCCCTCCAACTGGCCGCCACTTCGCTCACCGAACTAATCGACGTGGCCGAGCGGGCGACGTCGGACAGCGTGAGCGCGGGACGCGACGTGGCCTACGTGGAGCGGCCCCGCCGGGGCGAGGACCCGCCGCAGCTAGTCATCTCGCCGATCGAGGTGGCCGCCGACGTCGCCAACCACCTCCTGGAGGGCCGCGCCGCCGTCCTCACCTCAGCCACCCTCTCCCTGGGCGGCACCTTCGACGCGGTGGCCCACCGCCTGGGCCTCAACCTGGCGAGCGAGCCGTGGGAGGGACTGGACGTCGGCTCCCCGTTCGACTACCGCAAGCAGGGCATCATCTACGTGGCCCGCCACCTGCCCGCCCCCACCCGGGACGGCACTGCGCTGGCGGCGAGCGAGGAGATGGTGCAGCTGGTGCGCGCCAGCGGCGGCGGCATGCTTGGCCTGTTCACCTCCCGCAAGGCGGCCGAGGACGCTGCGGCCTTCCTGCGCGAACACGTGGACTACCCCGTCTACTGCCAGGGCGAGGATCAGCTGCCCACCCTCATCGAGCGCTTCAAGACGGAGGAGGAATCCTGCCTGGTGGGCACGCTCTCGTTGTGGCAGGGCGTGGACGTGCCGGGCCCCGCCTGCCGCCTGGTGGTGATTGACCGAATCCCCTTCCCTCGCCCCACCGACCCCGTGATCGAGGCGCTGGGTGACCTGGCCAAGGCGCAGCGCCGCAGCGATTTCGCCGCCGTCTCCCTGCCCCACGCCGCCCTGCTGTTGGCGCAGGGAGCCGGCCGCCTGGTACGACGTTCCACCGACCGGGGCGTGGTGGCCGTGCTGGACTCCCGCCTGGCCACCAAGGGCTACGGCGCCTTCCTGCGCGCCTCCCTCCCGGACTTCTGGCCCACCACCGACCTGGGGGTGGTACTCGGCGCGCTCGGCCGATTGGCTGGAACGGATCCGTCAACCCGTTAATGAATCAAAACTGCGCAGTTGATCATTTCGCTGCCAACTAACGTCCCTTGTCGAGCCCCGGGCGGCGATTAATGTTGTAAGGGTCATCACCTGTTAGGAGTCGAAAATGACAATGGCCCCCGAAAACGCCGCTCAATCCCTGTACCCGACCCGTGGTGAGGCTCGTCCCACAAAGCTAGCGATCATTGGTGCCGGTGCTGTCGGCTCCACCCTGGCCTACGCCGCAGTCATCCGCGGCGTGGCGCGCGAGGTGGTGCTGTACGACATCAACAAGGCGAAGGTGGAGGCGGAGGCCCTCGACATCGCCCACGGTATCCAGTTCACCCCCATGAACAAGGTGTACGGCTCTGACGACATCGAGTCCGTGCGCGACGCCGACGTCGTGGTTGTCACCGCCGGCGCCAAGCAGAACCCCGGCCAGACCCGCCTGGAGCTGGCCGGCTCCACCGTGGACCTGATGAAGAAGATCCTCCCGCCGCTGGTGGAGGTTGCCCCCAACGCCGTCTACATCCTGGTCACCAACCCGGTCGACGTGGTCACCTACGCTTCCCTGAAGATCACCGGCCTGGACCCGATGCGCATGTTCGGCTCCGGCACGGTGCTGGACACCTCCCGCCTGCGCTACCTGGTCTCCCTGGAGACGGGCATCGCGGTGCAGAACATCCACGCCTACATCGCCGGTGAGCATGGCGACTCCGAGGTGCCACTGTGGTCCACCGCCGAGATCGGCAACGTGCCGCTGCTGCAGTGGGAGCTGCCGAACGGCGGCCGCTTTGACCACGACCTGCGCGAGCGCATCCGCGTGGACGTGGTGCAGTCCGCCTACCGCATCATCGAGGGCAAGGGTGCCACCAACTACGCCGTGGGCCTGGCGGTCACCAAGATCATCGAGGCCGTGCTGCGCGGCGAGAACCGGGTGCTGACGGTCTCTACGCTGCTGGACGACTGGAACGGCATCAGCGACGTGTGCATGGCCGTGCCCACCATCGTCTCCCGCGAGGGTGCCGGCAAGGTCCTGGCCCCGCCGATCACCATGATCGAGCGCGACGCCCTGACCGCCTCCGCGCTCCAGCTGCGCGAGGTGGCCCGTTCGCTGGGCTTCTAGGCTGCGCGAAACGGGTTGAGTGTGGGGCTGCCGGTGGATCACCGGCAGCCCCACACTTAGTTGGAACCTGTGCGCGAATCAGATGGCACGGATAACGGTGACCACCTTGCCCAGGATCGTTGCCTCGTCGCCCGAAATAGGGGGATAGGCGGAGTTGCGGGGCAGGAGCCAGACGTGACCGTCCTTGCGGGAGAGGGCCTTTACCGTGGCCTCCCCGTCGATCATCGCGGCCACGATCTCGCCGTTCTCCGCCACGTTCTGGCTGCGCACCACCACCCAGTCGCCGTCGCAGATCGCGGCGTCGATCATCGAATCTCCGCTCACCTCCAGCATGAACAGGTCGCCGGTGCCGGTAAAGCGCTCGGGGAGCGGCAGTACGTCCTCCACCACCTGCTCTGCCAGGATCGGGCCGCCGGCCGCGATGCGGCCCACCAGCGGCACGTAGGCGGCTCGCGCCGCGCTCTCCTGGCCGCTGCTGGTTTCGAAGTGAACACCCTGCTCTCCCACGGGCGGCAACGCGTCGGAAGCCGCGCCCCGCCCCAGGCGGGTGACGGTGGCCAGCGAGCCGGTCGGCTGGCCCGGCGGGGTGCCTGCCGCGTCAGCTGTGGGTGCGGCAGTCCCCGCCGGAGCGGGCAGGGAAGCCGCCGGTGTGGGGGGCGGGGAAGCCGCGTCCAGGGGGCTCTGCGGCGCGATGATCTCGATGGTGCGGGGCCGACGGGGGTCGCGCCGCACGAAACCGAGCTTCTCCAGCGCGTCGAGGTGGTGCTTGACCGAGGAGGGCGAGGAGAGCCCCACCGCCTCGCCGATCTCTCGAACGCTGGGCGGGTAGCCGGTCTGGGTCACCTGCCCGGAGATGAACGCGAGGATTTCCTGCTGGCGCTGGTTGATGCCCTGCGGGCCGGCGCCATCGTTGGCGCGAGTCCCGGATTCCTTGCGTGCAGCCATCCCCACTCCAAATGTTGGTACCCGATGTTTGGCTGGTCCCAGCTTAAGAGCCAATCGAACAGAAGGCAAACATTTGTTCGATCAAAGCCTCGACAAGGCGGGGCGAGTGTTCTAAGCTGCAAACAAGCGTTCGACGAACAAGTGTTCGAGGAGTGGTCATGAGTGCATTGGCAGTTCACCCGGTAGTTCCGGTTCAGGGTGCGCCGCGGCACGGGCGCAAGCCCGGGCAGCGCCCGGCGGCTGGGCGTCGTCACCTCAGCGTCGTCAACGCGGATTACCTGGCCGGCATGGAGGCGGGACGCGCCGGTGCGGCGCGGGCAACCCGCCGTGGTGCGGCGGGCGAGCGCGCTGCGGTTTCTCGTGCTGCTGCCCGTCCCGTCGGTGCGGTCAGCCTAGGCGGGGCGAGCGGCCAGATTGGCCAGGCGCGGTGGGCCGCTGGCCCCCGCGCCGGTGCGGCCCGAGTGGTCGGTTCCTCGGCTGCGGCGCGAGTTGCTGGCGCCTCTGTGCGGCCCGCCGGCGCAGCTGTGGCGGCGGGCGGGGGCCTGCGGCAGTGGCTGCGCGAGACCACCGAGATGTTCCTGGTGGCTGGCGGTATCTGCCTGGCCGCCGGGGTCATCGCCTTCACCCTGCTCGGGATGGTGCGCCCCTGAGTCGGCACTGGGGCGGTTAACCGAGAGCCCCCGCTTGCGGCAACAGGGGCATTTCCAAGCATTCGTCAAGCGTGAACGGGTAGGGTAAGGGTCCCCGGGGCGAAGCCCCGTCGTCGTCCCTAAGGAGATTTTCCGTGCGCTGCCCGTTGTGCCGACACTCAGATTCCCGAGTAGTGGACTCCCGGGCAAGCGAAGACGGCGCGGTAATCCGGCGCAGGCGGGAGTGCCTGGCCTGCAAGCAGCGCTTCACCACCACCGAGAGCGCCGCGCTGTTCGTCCTCAAGCGCTCCGGCACCCTAGAGCCCTTCTCCCGCGCCAAGGTGGTGGCGGGCCTGGCGAAGGCGTGCCAGGGCCGCCCCGTCTCCACCGACGACCTCGAGCGCCTGGCCCAACAGGTCGAGGAGACCATCCGCGCCACCGGCGCCGCCCAGGTGGAGACCGGGGAGATCGGCCGCACCATCCTGGAGCCGCTCAAGGAACTCGACGTCGTGGCCTACCTGCGCTTCGCCTCCGTCTACTCCGCCTTCAACTCCCTCGAGGACTTCGAGAGCGCCATCGCCTCACTGCGCAAGGAACGCCGCGCCTAGCGACACCCGCGCGGCGCGGGGCGGCCCGCCCGGCCAGGCAGCACCCGCAGGCGCGGGAGGCAGCGGCCACCCGTGATTGCGCCGGCGCGGAGTACGGGCAAACAAGAGCGTGGGGGCAGGGAGCCAAACGGCTCCCTGCCCCCACGCCTGCGCCTAGAGGCGGCTACTGGGCGGGCTTGCTGAGCGCCGCGACCAGCTCATCGAACGCCTTTGCGCCAACAGCTCCCGTGCCACCGACCACGATGGCGCGCGGGAAGTTGTTGTTGTCCTCCAGGTAGTACTCCACCTGACCGGGCAAGCCACCGGGCGCGGACAGCAGGAGCGCGCCGGAGGCGGTGTTCGCCAACGCCGCACCGCTCAGCGCGTCCGGGTAGGCCACACCGGAGGTGACCACCACCCGCTTCGCGTGCGGCGCGAAGCGCTGCGCGATCATCTGGGCCGTCTCGTAGCGGTCACCGCCCACGATGGAGGTGACGCGGATGCCCAGGTTGCGCGCCTCAGGCAGCGAGGCGCGCGCCGCGCTGCCACCCAGGGCCACGGCGGGCTTGGCGGTCTTGCGCAGGAACTGCGCCGTCTCCGCCGGCATCTTGCCGTTGACGGTCAACACGGTCACGGCCTTGGCGGAGCGGGCCGCGCCCCCAGCGGCGAGCGCGTCGGGGAAGTCCGTGCCGTCGGCGATGAACACCCGCTCGATCTGGCCGCCGTCGTCCAACGCCCTTTGGGCCAGGGCCGCAGCCGTGGCGAAGCGGTTGGCGCCACTGACGCGCTCCACAGTGAAGCCCGCCGCCTTCAGCTGGCTCTCCAGGGCCGGGCGCAGCGTGCCGGTGCCGCCGGCCAGGATCACCCGGCCGATCTTGGCGTCCTTCAGCGCGGCGCTCAGCGCGGAGTCCAGCGAACCGGGCCGGGTCAGGACCACCGGGCCGCCGTGCACGGAAGCCAGCGGGGCCGCGGCGAGCGCGTCGGAGTAGCCCTCGCCGGTGGCAAGGACGGCGACGTTGTTCCAGCTGCCCTCCCGCAGCGCCGCGACGGAGGTGGCGTAGCGGTCCGCGCCCGCCACCCGCTTGGCCCAGCCGTAGTCAAGGCCGAAGCCGAATGAGTAGACGTCGCGCGAGCCGTCCGGGGCCGGCACGGCCACCGGCAGCTTGCCCGAGGGCGAGGTGCGCCCAAGCAGCATGTTCGCGGCGGCGGTCAGGGAAACCTTGCGGTTGGAGTAGGTGGCCACGGCGGTCACCGGCGCGTCCTTGCCATCGAACTTGGCCATGTCGTACGGGTTGCGCGTGTTGATTAGGAAGAGTGGCTTGCCAACGGCGGCAACGTCGTTGACCATCTTCTCCTGCGCGGTGCCCACGTTCCAGCTGGTCATGACCACGGCGTCAACGTCGCCGGCCGCACTCACCATCGCCGCGATCTCGGCGTCGGTGGGGTGCGCCTTGGCCGTGGTCTTGAAGGTGACGGCGAAGCCCGCCTCCTCGAAGACGGGGGTGAGGTGCTCGGGGTTGCCGTAGGTGGAGCCGCACACCAGCAGCTTCGGGTACTGCACCGGGCTGAAGGGGGCGGCGTCGTTGTTGTTGCGCAGCAGCGTCAGGGACTTCGCCGCGATCTGCGCGGCGGTGGCCAGGGAGGAGTCGGTGCCCACGTTGTTCGGGATGGCCGCCAGGTCCACCGGGGCGGCATCCAGCACGCCGCGCTGCTGCTTCCACTTCAGCACGCGCAGCACGGAGGCGTCGATCTGGCTCAGCGGCACCGTGCCGTCAGCGACGGCCGCCTTGACGGCGCTCACCACGGCCTCCGCGTCGTAGACGTTGAGCAGGATGTCGCTACCGGCCTTCAGCGCCGCCACGGCCACGCGCCCGCGAATCACCTTCATGAACACGGTGTACTCCGCGTTGGCCTGCTGGTACTGGTCCTGCGCCGTCGGGTCGTCGGACGGCGGCGGGGAGGCGATGAGCGCCTTCAGCTCGCGGTAGCGCGCCTCCTCCTGCTCGCTCATGACGGCCAGTTGCGCGCCCTCCATGTCCAGGGCGTCGGTGGTGATGATTCCCTTGAATCCCATCTCCGTGCGCAGCAGGTCGGTGAGGACCTTCTTGGACAGGGTGCCGGGCATCTCCGGGTCGACGGCGTTCACGATGATGTGTGCGGTCATGATCATGTCCACGCCGGCATCGATGGCCTTCTGGAACGGCACCAGGTGACGGTTGAGGGTGGCGCGGTCGTAGGTCACCACGGGCAGACCCAGGTGGGAGTCGGTCACGGTGTCGCCGTGGCCCGGGAAGTGCTTGGCGGTGGCGGAGACACCCTGGGACTGCATGCCCAGGATCTGCGCGGTGCCGAGCTCACCGACCAGGTTCTCGTCGCTGGAGATGGAGCGCACGCCGATCACCGGGTTTTGCCAGTTCGTGTTGACGTCCACGGTGGGGGCGAAGTCCACGTTGATGCCCAGGGCGCGCAGCTCGCGGCCCAGGATCTCGCCCTGCTTGCGGGCCAGGTCCTTGTCCCGGGTGGCGCCGAGCGCCATGTTGCCGGGGAACTCCGTGGCAGGGGAGGTGATGCGGGCGACGATGCCGCCCTCCTGGTCGATCGTGATCGCCAGCGGCACGCGGGCGCCGTTGCCGCGCGCCGCCTCCTGCAGGCCGTTGGAGAGGGTGGCGACCTGCTCGAGGTTGGTGGGCCGGCCCACGTTGCCCGACCAGTTGAAGTAGAGCACGCCACCCAGGTGGTACTTGGCCACGGCCTGGGCGGGGGTGGTGACGTCCTCGCCGAAGACGGCCTGGTTCTTGGCCGCCATGGAGGCGTCGTCTGCGCTGGCGCCGTAGACGTGCGTCCACAGCAGCTGCCCCACCTTCTCGTCCAGGCTCATGCCGGCCAGGATCTGTTCGGGCGTGCCCAGCTGCTGGGATTCGCCGGCGGTGCCCTGGGCGGGGGTGACGTCTTCCCCTAGTGCGGGGACGGCCGCAGCGCACACCAGTGCAGCTGCGGCAGCGAGGGAAAGCATCGGTCGCATGAATCCTCCTTGATGTTAGCGCCGTCACATCAGCCTAGAGAACCTTTGCCGCCGGTGGGGCAGTTTGGGGAGGGATAGAGGCGCTCGATTAGATCGGCCGCGCCGATTTGTCGCGCTGCGGGTGGGCGACGTCGTGCCCGGTGGGTGGAGAGGCGGCGGGTTGGCGCACCGGCCGGGTGGGCGACGTCGTGCCCCTACCGCAGGCAAAAGCGCGGCCGCCACGCCGGGGACGAGGTGTCCCGGCGTGGCGGCCGCGTCGCGTGCCGGCGCCCGGCTAGTCCTTCTTGGCGGCCCTGTCGATGGAGCGCTGGCGCAGCTTCTCCTTGGCCTCGGCAACCGCGTGCTCGGCGGCCCGGGTCGCGGCGTGAGCGGCCTGGCTGGCAGCCTGTCCCGCCGCCTGCGCGGCCTGCGTCACCTTCGAAGAGGCGCTCAGCAGCTGCTCCTTGACGGAGCGGCGCAACACCTTGCCGATCTGGGAGCGCGGCAGCTCGGTCAGCACCGCGATCTGGCGGGGCAGCGCGTAGTGGGACAGCGACTTCTCCGCCCAGGCGCGC
Source organism: Buchananella sp. 14KM1171 (assembly GCF_041380365.1). Taxonomy (NCBI): domain Bacteria; kingdom Bacillati; phylum Actinomycetota; class Actinomycetes; order Actinomycetales; family Actinomycetaceae; genus Buchananella; species Buchananella felis. The sequence goes on from NZ_CP159981.1 coordinate 2,166,246, forward strand.
ACCTCCTCCAGGCTCACCTGCTTGCCCGGCTCCAGCACCAGCGCGGCCATGACCTGCTCGCCCAGGGAGCCGGCAGGCATACCCACCACGGCCACGTCCACCACGCCCGGCATGGAACGCACGGCGTTCTCCACCTGGGAGGGGTAGATGTTGAAGCCGCCGGAGATGATCAGCTCCTTGCGGCGGTCGGCCATGACGATGAAGCCGTCGTCCAGGCGCACGATGTCACCGGTGCGCAGCCAGCCCTCGGAGGTGAAGAGATCCGCGGACTCCTCCGGCTCGTTCAGGTAGCCGGCGCACACCTGCGGGCCGCGCACGATCAGCTCGCCCTCCTCGCCGTCGGCCACGTCCACCGTCGGGTTCTCCGGGTCGACGATGCGCACCTCGGTGGACGGGAATGCCAGTCCCAGCGCGCCCGGGCGGCGCTTTTCCGAGACGGGGTTGCCCAGGATGACGGGGGAGCACTCGGTCATGCCGTAGCCCTCGATCACCTCGTGGCCCGTCACCTTCTCCCAGCGCTCGGCCACCTCCTTGGGCAGGCTCATCGCACCCACCAGCGTGATGCGGCAGGCGGAGAAGTCCTGCGGCTTGTCCCGCAGCGCCGCCTCCAGGCGGTCCAGGATCGGCGGGACGGCCGGCAGGAAGGTGATCGGGCGGCGCTGGTTGGCGGAGAACGTCAACTCCACGTCGAAGCGCGGCAGGATCAGCAAGGTGGCGCCGGAGGAGATGCCGAAGGTGAGGTTCAGGGTGAGGCCGAAGGCGTGGAAGAACGGCAGCACGGCCAGGAAAACCTCGCCCTGCCGGGACAGGCCCGGCAGCCAGGCCGCCCCCTGCGTGGCGTTGGCCACCAGGTTCGCGTGCGTCAGCATCACCGCCTTGGGCGAGCCCGTGGTGCCGCCCGTGTGCAGCAGCACAGCCAGGTCGCTCGGGACCGGGCGCGGGTGGGACTCGGTCAGCGGCAGGCTGCCCTCGATCATCTCGTCCAGCGGGATCGTGCCCAGCGGCACCTCGGCGCGCATCTCCGCCCGCTTCTGGCGGGCGGCCTTCAGCGGCAGCTTGAGGGCGAAGCGGATGCGCTTGGGCATCGAGGCGGTCAGGTCGATGGAGACGTAGGTGCGCCCCACCCCGGCCGGGTGCTCCTGCGCCAGGCGCGCCACCACCGGCTCCCAGGCGATCACCACCTGGGCGCCGTGCCGGCGGATCTGGTCCTCCAGCTCCTGGGTGGGGGCCAGGGGATTGTGCTCGGCCACCACCGCGCCCAGGCGGGCCAGGGCGTAGAACACCACCACGTGCTGCGGGCAGTTGGGGGCGATCACCGCGACCGTGGAGCCCGCCTCCACGCCCATGCGGCGCAGCACCTCCGCGGCACCAAGGACGCGCTGGTGGAGCTGACGGTAGGTGAGGGTGGCCCCCAGGAAGTCGGTGGCGACGCGATCGGGGTAGGAGCGTGCGGCGCTGGCCAGCAGCTCGTATAGATCGGTGTTGGGCACATCGACACTGGTGGGCACATCCGGCGCGTAGTGCTGCCAGGTTGCGGAGGTGACGGTCATCGGCACTTCGTTTTCTGGGAGTAGGACTTTCCTACGCAAGCGTAACCTACGCTGGCGTAAGTTACTGGGAGGGGCCGGACAAAACCGCAGGAGAAACCTGTGAGATTTCCGCAGCTCCGGGGAGCGCAAAGGCCGGTGGGCGGGGTGTTGACCCCGCCCACCGGCCTGCCCCGCCCACCTGGGCTGCCCAGCCCCTCTGGGGCGGGCCCGCGCCCGCCGCCGCGCCCACACCGGGCCGCGCGGGGACGCCGGCGCTCAGCTTCTCAGATCGCCACCACCCGCAGACGGACGGTCTGCTCCATCTCCTTCAGCGCCGCGATCGCCTCGATGGGCAGCTCGGAGGCGATGTCGGTGATCACGTAGCCCAGCTCGCCGTGCGTGCCCAGGATCTGGCCCTCGATGTTCGCCCCGGCCTCCGCGAAGGCCTGGTTGATCAGTGCCAGCACACCGGGGGTGTTGCGGTGCACGTAGGCCACGCGGTGGCGGCCCCGCCCGGAGGTGGGCAGGGTCAGCTGCGGCAGGTTGACGCACATGTCCGTCGACGCACTGCGCAGGTACTCGTTCAGCTTGCCGGCCACGAAACGGCCGATGTCGTGCTGCGCCTCCTCGGTGGAGCCACCGATGTGCGGGGTGAGGATCACGTTGTCGTAGCCGCGCAGCGGGAACTCGAACGGATCCCCGTTCTTCTTGGGCTCCTCCGGGTAGACGTCGGCCGCCGCGCCGGACAGCTTGCCGCTGTCCAGGGCGCGGTGCAGGGCGTCGTAGTCCACAAAGTGGCCGCGCGAGAGGTTGATAAAGACGGCGCCGTCCTTCATCTTGGCGAACTCGCGGTCGCCGAAGATCGCCTCGGTACCGGCCGAGCCGGAGATGTGCACGGAGACCACGTCGGCCTCGCCCAGCAGCTCCTCCAGGCTGGACATGGGGCGGGCGTTACCGAGCGCCAGCTTCTCCACCACGTCGTAGTAGACAACCTTCATGCCCATGGCCTCGGCCAGGATCGACAACTGGGCGCCGATGTTGCCGTAGCCGACGATCCCGAGCGTGCGCCCACGCACCTCGTGCGCGCCGTCGGCCGTCTTGTCCCACACCCCGGCGTGCAGAGCGTCGTTCAACGGGGTGAGGCGGCGGGTGAGGCAGATGATCTCAGCCAGCGCCAGCTCCACCACCGAGCGGGTGTTGGAGTAGGGGGCGTTGAACACCGGGATGCCCATCTGGGCGGCCGTGGTCAGGTCGATCTGGTTGGTGCCGATACAAAACGCGCCCATGGCCTGCAGGCCGGGGCGGGCGCGCAGCACGCGCTCGGTGACGTTGGTCTTGGAGCGCAGGCCCAGCACGTCGATGCCGTCCAGGGCCTCGATCAGCTCGTCCTCGTCCAGGGCACCCTTGTAGCGCACCACCTCGTGACCGGAGGCGGTAAAGACCTCGTCTGCCACGGCGTGCGGGTTCTCCAGCAACAGAATGCGACTCATGGGGGTAATTGTGCCTGCAATTACCGCCGCGCCTCCCACCCGGTCACTGCTTGGGCGCTTGGCGTTGGACACACCGCCACGTGGGGGCCCGTCGTGGCCGACGTCTCACCGGCCACCCCCTGCTCCCGCCCGCGCCCTGCCACAGTGCGCCCGTATGGCGCGCCCGGGCAGCGCCGGTGTGCCCGCGCGGGCGCGGTCAGCTGGCGCTCAGGCTCGCCACCAGCTCACGCAGCCAGGCGGGCAGCGTGCCGCTGCTGGCCAACAGCAGACGCGTGGTGGGGCGCGTCATCGCCACGTAGAGATCGGCCGGGTGCGCGGCCAGCTCCATCGGCTCCCACAGCACCACGGAGTCGAACTCCAGGCCCTTGGACGCCAGCGGCGGCATCACCACCACCCGGTTGAGCAGGTCCAGGTCGTGGGAGGCGCTGCTCAGGTGGCTGGCAAGGGCGGTGCGCACGGCCGCCACCTGGGCGGCCGGGGCGATCACGGCGAGGGTGCCCGTGCCGGTGCCCTTGTGCCCGTCCAGCCAGGCCAGCTCGCCGCGCACGGTCGCCTCTAGCTCGCTGTGCTTCACGTCCTCGGCGGTGAGCAGCGAGTCCGGCAGGTCCCGGGCCGCCGTGAGCGGGTAGCCCGCCGGGGAGCCCAGCACCTCCAGGGTGGAGGTGGCGGCGTCGATGATGCGAGAGGGGGTGCGGTAAGAGACCGTCAGCGCGAACTCGCGCAGCTCGGCGGCCAGCTTCTTGCCCAGGGCCCGGCGCCAGGACGCGGCGGGCCGCGCCGAAGCTGACTGCGCCAGGTCACCCACCACGGTGAGGGAGTGGGCGGGGCAGCGGCGCAGGATCGCCCGCCATGCCATCGGGCTAAGCTCCTGGGCCTCGTCGACGATCACGTGCCCGTAGGTCCAGGACCTGTCCCGGCCGGCCCGCTCGGCCAGCGTCAGCTCCGGGCCGGTCTCCGCAAACCGCTCGGCCAGCATGGCCGCTGAGACGATCCCGTTCTCCAGCCCCGCCGTCTCCAGCGCGGCCTGCGCCGCGGCCACCTCCGCCGCCCGGCGCGCCTCCTCGGCCCGCTTGGTGCGCTCGAGCGCCGTGTCTCCCACCAGCTCGGCCAGCTCGTCCAGCAACGGAATGTCAGCCTCGGTGAGCGGGGAGCCCAGCGGGCGCCACACCAGGGCCTTCTCGTCCTCGCTCAGCTCGGGCGCAAAAGTGTCCAAGAAGTGGGGGTGGTAGTAGATGCGCGCCAGCAGCGACTGGATGTCGATGGGCATCCAGCACTTGTTGAGCGCCACGCGCACGTCGCGGTCCTGGCGCAGGTCCTCCCGCATCCAGTCCTCCACCTCCGCGTCCGCGCTGCGGCGGTAGGCCACGGCCAGGCGGGCGGAGAGCGAATCCAGCATCGCCTCCACGAACTTCACCCGGGCCTCGTTGTGCGCGAAACCCGTGCGTCTGGCCCGCGTCTGGGCCGCCTTCACCTCGCCCGGGTCCAGGGCGATGGTCAGGCCGCTGACCCGCAGCTTCTGGGGCTCGGGCACCCGCTGGTAGGAGGCGACGACCCGGGCAAGCACCCGGCTCCACAGCGGGCGCCCCTTGATCTCTGCGGCGCGGCGCGAGTCCACCGCCCCCACCCGGTAGCCCGGCAGCAGGTCACCCATGGTGGTCGAAACCACGCCGGACTCGCCCAGCGAGGGCAGCACGTGCTCGATGTAGCGCAGGAAGGTGCGCGATGGCCCCACCACCAGCACCCCAGAGCGGGCCAGGCGCTCGCGGTGGGTGTGCAGCAGGTAGGCGGCGCGGTGCAGCGCAACCGCCGTCTTGCCGGTGCCCGGGCCGCCCTGGACCACGGTCACGCCGTCCAGCGGGGCGCGCACTACCACGTCCTGCTCGGCCTGGATCGTGGCCACGATGTCGTTCATGCGCCCGGAGCGGGCGGCCGCCAGCGCACCGAACAGCGCGCCCTCACCGCGCACCTGGGTCAGGTCCACCGCCCCGGAGGTGTCCAGCAGGTCGTCCTGCAGGTCGATCACCTGGCGGCGGCGCGTGACCACGTGACGCCGGCGAGCCACCCCGAGCGGGTGGGCGGCGGTGGCCCGGTAGAAGGGCTCGCAGGCCGGGGCGCGCCAGTCCAGCAGGAGCTTGTTGCCCTCGGAGTCGTGCAGGCCGATGCGCCCCACGTAGCGCTCCTCGCCGTCGCTCATGTCCAGGCGCCCAAACACCAGGCGCTCCTCGACCTGACTGAGCCGCTGGGCCTCGTCGCCGTAGTGGGCGGCCAGGGCGTCGCGCTCCGTGAGCGACTGGGGCGTGCCGGCCACCGCCTCGCCCTGCACGCGGCTCTGCTCCGCCCGGTAGTGCTCGCGGCGGGCATCCAACGCCTGGTAGGCGGCGCTCACGCGCTCCTGCTCGCGCGCGATCTCCGCATCCCGCACCAACTCGACTGCGGCGGCCTCAGCGCCTTCCTGTCCCAGCGCGGCGTCGGCCATCACGGCGGCGGGGCGGCCGGCCTGCCCACTCAGGGCGGCGGCGGGGGCGGGGGGAGCGGACGGGACAACCGGGGTGCGTTTCGTCAACGGAGAGGCAACCTTTCAACAGGGGGCCATCCATTATGGCCAATCGAGGCGGCGCGTGGGGAGCGGATGCGCCCGCTGCGCTGAGCGCAAAGTCCCACTCCGCAGGCTGGTTTGGAATCGCCAGGGCGGCTGGGACGTTCTACCCTCTAAAGAGAAGGGAGGCGGCATGAGTGACCTTTTCACCCGCGAAGTAGCCAGCTTCCGCGCGCCGGTTTTGATCCACCACCTCAGCGGTGGCATGGACGCGGGCGACGCGGGCCGGCTGGTGAGCGAGCAGCTGCGCGCCGCCCTGCCCGCCACCCGGATCGGCACGTTCAACACGGACGCGCTGCTGGACTACCGCTCCCACCGCCCCACCGTCTGGGTGGAGAACTGGCAGGTGGGCGGGGTCCACGAGCCCGAACTGGCGCTGGACCTGGTGCACGACTACGAGGGCACGCCGATCCTGCTGCTGCACGGCCCGGAGCCGGACTTCAAGTGGAATGCGTTTCGAGACGAGGTGGCGCGCATCGTCAAGGAGGCGGGCGTGGAACTGACCGTCTCTGCCTTCGGCGTGCCCGTGCCGGTGCCGCACACGCGCCCCACCCCGGTGCACGCGACCGGCACGGCCGCCGCCCACCTGCAGCGCCCCTCGCTGATCGGGGCGATGCAGACCGCCGCCTCCCTGGACATGCTGCTGGATGTGGACCAGGCCCAGCGCGGCGGCGACACGCTGCAATTGGTTGCCTTCGTGCCCTTCTACCTGGGCGATTCCTCCAGCGCCGGGGCGGCCGCAGCCGTGATCGGGCACCTGAGCGAGGTCACCGGCCTGAAGCTGCCGGTGGGGGACCTGGAGGCGGCCGCCTCCTCCCAGGCCGCTCCGGTGGAGAGCATCCTGGAACTGGCCGGCGGCGAGGACGGCCAGTTCGGCGAGTTCGTCTCCATGCTGGAAAAGCAGTACGACAACGCCCTGCCCGCCATGGCGCAAAGCGCCGCGAAGGCGGAGAGCGGCGAGCTGCCCACCGGCGAGGAGATCGCCCAGGCCATGCAGGGCTACCTCGCCTCCCTGAGCGAGCAGGGCGCGGCCGCGCGCACCGCCGCCGCGCAGCCTGCGCCCGCTGCACCCTCGCACTCCACCGCCCCGCCGCGCGCCCCGCGTCACCGCCGCGAGGACCCAGTCAGCGTCCAGTTCTTCGGTGGCGGGGGAGTACTGGAGGGCGGGGACGACGACGCCACCGGCCGATTCGAGGCGCCTGGCCCCGGTGAGGTGCCGCCGGGGGACGACGCCGCCACCGGGCACCCCGAGGACCCGCAGCCGGAGAGCTAACAGGACCCGGCTGGGGGCGGCGCGCTCGCGGTGAGGCGGGCGAGCAACGTCGTCCACGGCGCCGATGATTTGGCCGCCGGCCAGGCCGCCAGGCGAGTGAACGCGGGGTGAATTAGCGCCCAACCGAATTCGTCCAATTTGTTACCTGTATTCAAAAAATGCGCACGCAGGTGTGTGATAGGTGACATACTGACGTTGTCTATCGGGGTCGGGGCAGGCCGGCGGGAAGAGCCCCAGGCCCGCAGCAAGGGGAGTGAATTCAGATGGTGCAGGGAGTGGTCAAGCGATTCAGCCCCGAGAAGGGGTGGGGCTTCCTAGAGCAGAGCGACGGCCAGGGGCCGGACGTCTTTGTTCACTACAGCTCCATCCAGACCGAGGGCTTCAGGACCCTGGAGCGCGGCCAGCGCGTCGAGTTCGAGATCACCCAGGGACCCAAGGGGCTGCAGGCAAGCAACGTGGTGCCGCTCTAACCCCCTAAGCACGGGGCCGGGTCTGCACCGGGGCCGCTAGTCGCGGTAGGGCTCGTTGCCGGCCGCGAAGGCCACCAGCTTCTCCCCGGAAATGAACGCCGCCGGCAGCGGCAGGCGCAAGAGCAGGCGGGTCAACTCGCTGCGCTCCCAGCAGACGTCGGGCGCGAACGCGAGCACAAAGTTGCCGTAGCGGCGCCCGGTCAACAAGGCCGGCAGGCTGATCAGCGCCGTCGACTCGGGGCGGCCCCACACCTCCAGGGCGGTGGCCACCTCCCGCCTGGCCTCAGTAAGGGGCGGGCGCGCACCCAGATTGGCCAGGTAGAGCCCGCCCTCCTCCAGGCGGGACCGGACGGCCTGCACAAACTCGGCGGTGCGCAGGTGGGCGGGCACGTCGCGCCCCACAAAGACATCGCGCGTAATCGCCTCGAAGCGCGCACTGCCCTCGGCGAGCACGGCCCGCGCCTCACCGTGGCGAACCCGTAGGCGGGGGGAGCGGGGAAGGTCGAACCACTGGCGGGCGTTGGCGGCCAGCACCGAGTCGTACTCCACGGCCACCTGGGCCGAGCCCGGAAAGCGAGCGTCCCAGGCGCGGGCCAGCGCGCAGCCACCCCCGCCCAGGTGCAGCGCCCGCACCGGGCCCTCGCCGCGCGCCGCCCGCAGCGCCGCCGTCATCTGCTGCATGTACTCGAACTCCAGGTGGGCCGGGTCTGCATCCAGGTAAGAGGACTCCACCCCGTCCACGTAGAGCAACACCCCGCGATCGTCCAGGTGGCACTCAAGCAGCGCGTGCTGGCCGCGCACCGGGCCCTCGGGCAGGTCGAACTGCGGGGTGGTGGCCCGGGAGGCCGTCCGGGACGCGGCGGCGCGGGAAGTAGAGGAACGTTTGCGGCTCACCCGCCAAAGGTAATATGCGCGCGTAAAGGAGGCCGCCATGAGCAACGCTCCCCGCAGCGCCGCAGCGCGCCGCAACTGGGGTGACGACGACTCCGGCACGCCCATCCTCCACCTGGACATGGACGCCTTCTTCGCCTCCGTGGAGGAACTGGACTACCCCCACCTTCGCGGCAGGCCCCTCGCCGTGGGCGGGCGGGAACGCGGCGTCATCAGCGCCGCCAACTACCAGGCGCGCGCGTACGGGGTGCGCTCTGCCATGCCCACCCACCTGGCCCTTGCCGCCTGCCCCCAACTGGTACTGCAGCCCGGCAGGTTCTCCCGCTACCGGGAGGTCAGCGCCGCCGTGATGGCGCTGCTCGCAGAGGTCACCTACCGGGTGGAACAGGTCAGCGTGGACGAGGCCTACCTGGACGTCTCCGGGGCCCGGCGCACCGGCGGCAGCCCAGTGGAGATCGGCGCACACCTGCGCCAGCGGATCCGCGAACGGGTGGGGGTGCCCGCCTCCGTCGGCGTGGGCTCCACCAAGCTGATCGCCAAACTGGCCTCCGCGCACGCCAAACCCGACGGCCTCCTGCTCATCCCCGCCCAGCGCTCCCTGGAGTTCCTCCACTCCCTGCCCGTGGGCGCCATCCCCGGGATCGGGGCGGTGACCCAAAGGAAACTGTCCGCCCGCGAGCTCCACACCGTGGGGGACCTAGCCGACCTGCTGCTCACCGGGCTCCTGCCGGGCGCGCGGCACGCTGCGGGCGCCCCGGCCGCCGGACACGCTGCGGGCGCCCCGGCCGCGCGGCACGGCGGCAGCGTCGTCCCCGTCACCGCGCTACCACTGTTACCGGGCGGGCGGGAACTGGAGCGACTGGTGGGCAGGTCGGCCGCAGAGAGCCTGGCGCGCATGGTCTTCAACAACGACCGCCGCCAGGTGCGCCCCGAACGCCAGGAGAAATCCCTGGGCAAGGAACGCACCTTCGCCACCAACCTGCGCACCAAGGCCGAGCTCGCCCAGCACGTGCGCAAGTTCGCCTACCACTGCGCCGCCTCCCTGCGCACCGCGAACCAGCGCGCCAGCGTGGTGGCGATCAAGGTCAGGGACGGGCAGTTTCGCACCGTCACCCGCTCGCGCAGCCTGGACCGACCCAGCAACGCGGTCGGGCAGATCACCGATGCGGCCCTGGCCCTGCTGGAGACGCTGCCCATGCCACCCACCGGCGTCAGGCTGCTCGGCGTGCGCGTGGAGGGACTGGTAGGGCAGGAGAGCGGATACCAGGCTGCCTTCGACGACGACCCGCGCGACTCCGCCTCCGCCCACGGCGTCGACGAGGTGCGCCGGCGCTTTGGCACCGACGCCCTGCTCCCGGCGGCCCTCCTCCCGACCGCCCTACCGGGAAAGCAGGAAAGGCCGCCCGGCGGTGGGGCCACCACCCCTTAGCGGGTCCGTGTCCCTAGCGCGCGTGTGTACCTAGCGTGCGTGTGTCCTTAGCGCGCCGCGCTCGCGGCTGGCGGTGTGCGGGCGGATGGCGGTGCGCGCCGCGCTCGCGGTTGGCCACGTCGTCGCCGGGTGTAGACGGGTGAGGCGGCGCACTTCCGGGACCGGTATTCTGTGGGGTAGCGATTCCTTACGGAAGGGGAGGGGGCGGCAATGGCACTGTCCGATCGCGAACGCGAGGTCTTGGCAGAACTCGAAGCGCAGCTACGCGCCGAGATGGGCACCGACGCCTCTGCCGATTTCGACGCGGCTACCCCCGGAGAGGTAACCCCCGATTCGTCCGTCGCCCAGCCCGGCGAAGGCGTGGACGACGTTCCCTCCAGCCCCGCCGACGAGTCCGGCCGCTCCGATGCAGGCACTGCCGGGGCCCGGGAGTCCCAGCGGTCAAGCCCGCGTCCCGCAGGCCAGGAGCGTGTGGTCAAGCCCGTTGCTCAGGCTAAGCGCCTGTCCATCCAGCACATGCTGGTCGGGGCGCTGCTGCTGGTGGTCGGGCTCGGCGTGATAGTCGCCGGGGTCTCGATGGGGGCCAGCGCGCTTTCCGTGGTCGTTGGCGTGGCCGGTTTCGTCTGCGCGCTCTTTGGCGCTCTCTACGCTGTCACCCCGGCCCCGGTCTCCGGCAAGAGGAACCGTCCCACCCGCCGCTAGCGGGGAGATCTCCTGACAGTCAGCCCGGCGGCGGTCCCGCTGGGTGGCACGGAGCGTACAAGCGTGCGGTTGGGGTACGTGTGACCGCTTGGGGGCGTGGCACCGGTCGGTCGGATGTACCCCGTTGTCACATTTGCGAGCTCGGGGTGCTCCGGCGGGTCGCGAGCCCTGGGGTGGTCCGGTTCGGGGGTGCGAGCCCTGGAGTGGGCTGGTTTGGCTGGGTGCTGGGTGGCACGGAGCGTACAAGTGTGCGGTTGGGGTACGTGTGACCGCTTGGGGGCGTGGCACCGGTCGGTCGGATGTACCCCGTTGCAGCATTTGCGAGCTTGGGGTGCTCCGGCGGGTCGCGAGCCCCGGGCACGCGGTGACCCGGCAGGTCCCCCTCCACTTCCATCCACGCCCCGGCGGCCCGCCCCGTGCGCGCCGGCAAAACCGTTGATTTTCTGCGCAAAAGGCGCCTCTTGTCCCGGTATGTCGGGCAGGGGCGCCTCTCTTTTTGGGCGCGGGCGCGGCGGCGTCGGACAAAATCCCTCCACTTTCCTCCCCGCCTTGTTTTGCAACGAAAACTAGGTATCAGAACCTTGATCATTTCCCCTGAAACGCCCTTATCTGGAAGATGGTGGAGTAAAGTGGAGGGCTAAGGGGGGAGGTGAAGGCATGTTTCTTGGTCACTACACGCCGCGGCTGGATGACAAGGGGCGCCTGATCCTGCCCGCTCGCTTCCGTGACGTCCTCAAGCGCATCGGCAGTGACGAACTGGTCATTACCCCCGGCCAGGAGGGCTGCCTTTACGTCTACCCGTACGAGGAATTCCAGGAGATCCACGCGCGGATGCGTGCCCAGGCCTCCTCGAACGCTGCGGTTCGTCACATTGAGCGCTTCATGCTCTCCAGCGCCCACCTGGAGCGCCCGGACAGCCAGGGACGGGTCACCATCCCGGCCCACCTGCGGGACAAGGCGGAACTGGAGAAGGACCTGCTGGTGGCGGGTGTGGGCCAGCGCTTCGAGATCTGGTCCGTGCCCAGGTGGGAGGCCTACCAGGTGGAGCAGAGCGAAGCCCTTGCCCACGTGCAGGAGGAGATCTTCCTGTGACCGGTGCCTTCAGGCCTCCTTCCGCTTCGCGGCCGCCTTCCCCAGGGCCGTGAGCCGGCGGGAGCCCTGAGGGAACCGGAAGAACCGAATAGTCACGACACGAATCCGATGAGACGCCGAGAGGAGGCGAGATGATCCAGGACAACGCCGCGCAGGACGCCGCGACGCCCGGTCACGGGCTGGCCGCCGGCGCCCCGACCGCGACGGAGGTGGCCGCCCTGCACGCGCCCGTGCTGCGCGACCGGTGCGTGGAGCTGCTCGCCCCGGCGCTGGCGGAGCCGGGCGCGGTGGCGATCGATGGCACGCTGGGAATGGGCGGGCACTCCGAGGCGATTTTGGAGGCCTGTCCCAACGCTCGGGTGGTCGGCATCGACCGCGACCCGCGCGCCCTGGAGCTGGCCAGCGCCCGCCTGGCGCGTTTTGGCGACCGCTTCACCGGCGTCCTGACGACCTACGACGCGGTGGCGCAGGTGGCTGCCAAGCACGGCCGCGACGGGCGGGTGCAGGCGATCTTGCTGGACCTGGGGGTGTCCTCGCTCCAGCTGGACGACGCCGAGCGCGGCTTCTCATACGCGCAGGACGCGGAGCTGGACATGCGCATGGGGGACACCGGGCCCTCGGCCGCCGACCTGCTGGCGAGCGCGAGCGAGTCCGAGCTGCGCCGCATCATCTCCGTCTACGGCGAGGAGCGCTTTGCCGGGGCGATCGCCCGGGAGATCGTGCGCCGCCGGGAGGTGAACCCGGTGCGCCGCACGGGCGAGCTGGCTGACCTGGTGCGCGACTGCATTCCCGCCCCGGCGCGCCGCACCGGCGGCAACCCGGCCAAGCGCACGTTCCAGGCGCTGCGCATCGCGGTCAACGACGAGCTGCGCATCCTGGAGCGCACCCTGCCGGCGGCGATCGGCGCCCTGTCCGTGGGTGGCCGGATCGCGGTCGAGTCCTACCACTCGCTGGAGGACCGGATGGTCAAGCAGGCCTTCGCGGCGGGGGCTACGTCTTCCGCCCCGCCCGGCCTGCCGGTGGTGCTGCCCGAGCACGCCCCCTACCTGCGTCTGCTCACGCGTGGCGCGGAGGTGGCCGACGCTGCCGAGCTGGCCCGCAATCCCCGTTCTGCCTCCGTGCGCCTACGGGCCGCTGAGCTGCTGCGCCCCGCCCCCAAGTCTTCGTCCCGCCCCGCCCCAGCCGTATCCACAACCCCCCGCCACAGGAGGAAGTAATGAGTGCCGTACCTGTACGCTCTACCAGGCCTGCTGTCCGCATCCGTCCGGAGCGGGCGCAGCTGCGCATGGTGCGCTCGGCTCCCAAGAGCCGCTTCATGACGCTCTTGGTCTCCACCGGTGTGGCCATCGTGGCTGCGGCCATGGCTCTGGCCGTGGGGATCACGTCCTTGTCCACCGAGCAGACCTACCAGATCAACGACCTGGAGTCCCAGCTCAGCGTGCTGAACGACGAGTTCGAGTCCCTGCGGGGCGACGCGCTGTCTGCGGCGTCCCCGCAGGAGCTGGCACGGCGCGCCGCAGAACTCGGGCTTGTCCGGGCTGGGGCGCCCGGCACGGTTACCCTGGCAGTGGGTGAGGTGACCGAGGCTTCGCCCGCTAAGTGAGGCCGCCTGGTCCACCTGGCATGTTCGTAGGCTCTCAGGAGGCGGCTGTGGCAGCACCGACGCAGCGCCCCCCGCGCAGCGCGTGGGGGGCGTTCATCTCTCTGTCATTGGCGATGGTGCTGGTGGTGGGGCTCGGTTTGCTGCGCGCCCAGGTGTGGAACCGGGAGGAGTTCAACAGTCGCGCCCTGTCTGCCCGCACCGTTTCCTTTGAGGAATTCGGGCCGCGCGGCGACATCCTGGACGCCTCCGGGGCGGTGCTGGCCACCTCCGTGGAGCGGGTCGATGTTTTCGCGAACCTGCAGCTGCTCAGCCAGGACGTGGTGTGTCAGCGGGAGATTAACCCGCAGACCGGCAAGCTGGAGCGGGTCAAGGGCACGGATGAGGACGGCAAGGAAACCGATTGTGTGGTGATCGGTGAGGGCGCGCACGGCGCGGCGCAGATCCTGGGGCCGATCCTGGGGCGTGACCCTATCGAACTGGGTGGTGAGCTGGCCGGAGACGCCGTGTGGCACCCGGTTGCGCGGGGGATTTTGCCCACCCAGTGGCGCCAGATCGAGGAGTGGAACTTCGCTGGCGTCGAGCGGAAGGACGCGTACGTGCGTCAGTACCCGGCGGGGCGCGTGGGCTCCACGGTGACGGGGCTGACCATGAAGGGCGACGAGGAGGACGAGGTCATTGGTGCCACCGGCCTGGAGCTGACCCAGGACGAGTACCTGCAGGGCACGAAGGGGGAGTTCTACTACGAGCGTTCCGCCAGTGGCCTGCACATCCCCGGCTCCGAGAAGGTGGTGGTCTCTGAGGCCCGCCCGGGCCAGACCGTCCACACCGCGTTGATCAGTGACTTGCAGCTGGTGGCCCAGGACGCGATCGACGGCACGGTCGCTAAGTTCGGGGCCGATTGGGGCACGGCCGTGGTGCAGGAGGTCTCGACCGGGCGCATCCTGGCGCTGGCGGACTCCAATTCCTTCGATCCGTCGGCCCCGTCTTCGCAGTGGGAGGGCCGCACGATCGAGTCGAGGGCGGTGACCACGCCGGTGGAGCCCGGTTCTACGGGCAAGATCGTCACCTTCGCTGCGGCCCTGGACTCTGGTGCGATCACCCCCACCACGCCGGTGACCTCGCCCTACTACTACACGGCTCCCAACGGGGAGAGCTTCAGCGACGCGGACGAGCACGAGACGATGCCGTACACGGCCACGGGCGTGCTGGCGGCGTCGTCGAACACCGGCACCGTGCAGGTGGGCGACCGGGTGGATGACTCGCTGCGGGAGAACTACCTGCGCCAGTTCGGCTTCGGCGAGATCACGGGCATCGAGCTGCCCGGCGAGAGCGCCGGCGTGCTCACGGCCGCGAGCCAGTGGGATGGCCGCCAGCGCTACACCACCATGTTCGGTCAGGGTTATTCCGGCACGATTTTGCAGCTCAACGCCATGATGGCGGCCGTGGGTGGCGGCGGTATCTACCGCGCCCCTCGCCTGGTGGACGGTTACACGAACGCCGACGGCCAGTACAGCGCCGCCCCGCGCCCCGAGGAGCGGCAGGTGATGAAGGAGGCCCACGCCAAGGAGCTGGTGACGATGCTGGAATCCGTCGCCAGCAGGGACGGTACGGGCGCGGCCGGCCGGGTGGAGGGCTACCGGACGGCCGGCAAGACCGGCACCAGCCAGATCATCGGCCCGGGTGGGCAGGTCAGCGGCACCGTGGCCTCGTTCTCCGGCTTGCTGCCCGCCAACGCCCCCGTGGTTGCCATCACCGTGGTCATCTACAACCCGCGCAAGGACATCTGGGGCTCTACGGTGGCGGCGCCGGTGTTCCAGACGATCGGTTCTGCCTCGATGCGGATTCTGGATCAGCGCCCCACCGCCGTACCCTTTAAGCCCTACCCGCTTCGCACCGACGTGCCCGCCGAGTCAGAGGAAAACTAGGAAATGATGGAACTGGTTGAGATGCGTCCGCAGCCGCGCTCCGAGTCGCTGGCAAAGCTGGCGGAGCGCTTTGAGTTGGTGGCGGCCAATGAGGCGCCGGTGGACGACGTTGCAGTCACGGGCGCAACGATGGACTCGGCCGACGTGCGGGCCGGCGAGGTGTTCCTGGCTCTGTCCGGTCTGAAGAAGCACGGCGCCCAGTACGCGCCGGCGGCCGTGGACGCCGGGGCGGTGGCCGTGATTACCGACGCGGCAGGCGCCCAGCTGTGCCAGGACAGCGGTGTGGCCGGGCGGGTGCCGGTGCTGGTTCACCCCGACGTGCGCCGGCTGGCCGGCCCGCTGAGCGTGGAGCTGTACGGCGACCCCGCCAGCGAGATGATCAAGACGGCCGTGACGGGCACGAACGGCAAGACCACCACCTCCTACTTCCTGGAGGCCATCTTGGCGGCCCACCGGGGCTCGTGCGTGGTGGCGGGCACCGTGGAGCTGCGGGTGGGGGACAAGACCGTGGAGTCTCCGCGCACCACCGTGGAGGCACCGGTGCTGCACCGGCTGCTGCGCATGGGCCGCGAGCACGGCGTGGACGCCGCCTCCCTGGAGGCCTCCAGCCACGCCATCGACCTGGGGCGCCTGGATGGCATCGTGTTCGACGTGGTGGGCTTTACCAACCTGCAGCGCGACCACCTGGACTACCACAACACCATGGACCAGTACCTGCTGGACAAGGCCCAGCTGTTCACCCCGGAGCACGCGCGCGCCGGCGTGGTCTGCGTGGACGACGAGTACGGTCGCAAGCTGGCCCAGATCGCCACGATCCCGGTGACCACGGTGCGCGCCTACGACGGCGACACCGAGGCGGACTGGACGGTCCACGACGAGCGGGTCTCTCTGGAGGAGGCTGCCTCCACCTTCCTGCTGCGCGGCCCGGACGGCCGCGAGATCACCGCCCAGTGCCCGCTGCCCGGGCGCGTCAACATCCAAAACGCGGCCCTGGCGATCGTGATGGCCCTGGAGCTGGGGATCGACGAGGCCACCGTGGTGGCGGCGGTGGCCGGCGCCCACAACATTCCCGGCCGCATGCAGCGGGTCAGCCAACGCGAGGAGGGCCGGGCCCTGTGCATCGTGGACTACGCCCACACTCCCGACGCGCTGCGCCTCGCCCTGCAGGCGATCCGCCCGATCACCCCGGGCCGGATCATCATCGTCTTCGGCTCCGACGGCGACCGCGACCAGGGCAAGCGCCCGATGCTCGGCGCGGTGGCGGCCGAGCTGGCCGACGTCCTGGTGGTCACCGACGAGAACCCGCGCTCTGAGGACGCCGCCACCATCCGCCAGGAAATCCTGGCCGGCGTGCGGGAGGTGCGCCCCGGCATGGAGGACGTCCACGAGGCCCTCACCCGGGCCGAGGCGGTGCGCGAGGGCGTGCAGCTGGCAGGCCCCGACGACACCGTGATCGTCACCGGCAAGGGCCACGAGCCCTACCAGGAGATCGCGGGCGTCTTCCACCGCTACAACGACGCCCCCGTGATGCGGGAGGCCGTGATCGAGAAGTGGGGCAAGGCGTGATCGCGCTTGGCGCCGCCGAGGTCGCGGCCCTGACCGGCGGTCAGCTCTTTGCCCCGGCGGGGGAAGAAATCGTGGTGGGCGGCAACGTCGTACGCGACTCGCGGGAGGTGGGGGCCGGCGATCTCTTCGTGGCGATCACCGGTGAGAGCAACGACGGGCACGCCTACGCGCAGCGCGCGCACGACGCCGGCGCGGTGCTGACCCTGGCCGAGCGCGAACTGCCGGTGCCGCACGTGCGGGTGGAGAACACGGTGGCCGCGCTCGGCAGGCTGGCTGCCGGCGTGCTGGCCCGGCTGCGGGAGCAGGCCGAGGCGGGCGGGGAGAAGCTGACCGTGCTGGGCGTGACCGGCTCGGCGGGCAAGACCACCACCAAGGACCTGCTGGCCGTGCTGTGCGCGCAACTGGGCCCGACGGTGGCCCCGCAGGCCTCCTACAACAACGAGATCGGGCTGCCCCTGACCGTGCTGAAGTGCACGGAGGAAACCCGCTACCTGGTGCTGGAGATGGGTGCCTCCGGCCCGGGCCACATCGACGAGCTCACCGCGATCGCGCCGCTGGACCTGGCCGGTGTGCTCATGGTCGGCACCGCCCACCTGGGCGGATTCGGCTCGGCCGCGGCGGTGGCCGCCGCCAAGGCGGAGATCCTGGCCGGGCTGGTTCCCGGCGGGGTGGCCGTGCTCAACGCAGACGACGCCCAGGTTGCGGCCATGAGCGCCCCGGGCGCCAAGCGCCTGACCTTCTCCGCCAGCGGGCGGGCAGCCACCTGCCGGGCACTGGACGTGAAGCTGGACGCCACCAGCCGCGCCTCCTTCGACCTGGAGTACGCCGGGGCGCAGAGCGCGCGGGTCGACCTGCGGCTGGTGGGCGCGCACCACGTGGCCAACGCGCTGGCCGCCGCCACCTTCGCACTGGAGCTGGGCCTGGGCGTGGCCGAGGCGGCCGCCGTGCTCTCCACCCACGGCCCGGCCAGCCCGCACCGGATGGACGTGCGCCAAAGCGCCGACGGCGTGCTGGTGATCGACGACTCCTACAACGCCAACGAGGACTCGATGCGCGCCGCCCTGCGCGTGCTGCAAGACCTCGCCGCCCCCAGGCGGGAGGAGGGCGGGCGCGCGCTGGCCGTGCTCGGGGAGATGCTGGAGTTGGGCGAGACCTCCGCTGAGATTCACGCCCGCGTGGGCCAGGCCGCCGCGCAGGCCGGGGCGGACGTGGTGATCGCGCTGGGCCAGGCGGCGGAGCCGCTGGGGCAGGCTGCGGCGGCCGGGGGAGCGCAGGTGTTCTACGCCTCCAGCCCGGAGCAGGCGCGCGAGCTGCTGGCCTTGCGCCCTGGAGACGTTGTTCTCATTAAGGGCTCGCACGGCTCTGGCGCGTATAGGCTTGCGGAAGCTCTGAACTAAAGCTCGGAGGACAGCAGTGATTTCCATCCTCGTGGCCTTTGGCGCGGCCCTGGCCTTGTCGGTTGTGGGCACCCGTGTGTTCGCCAAGCTGCTGGTGCGCAACCAGTACGGCCAGTTCATCCGGCAGGACGGTCCCACCTCCCACTTCACTAAGCGAGGCACCCCCACCATGGGCGGGGTGGTCTTCATCGTTGCCACGCTGGTGGGCTACGGGATCGCGCTGGCCTACGCGGGCAGGCTGCCCAGCGCGTCGGCGCTGATGCTGTTCTTCCTGGTCTGCGGGCTCGGCTTCATCGGCTTCCTGGACGACTACATCAAGATCTCCCACCAGCGCTCGCTGGGGCTGAACGCGCGTGCCAAGCTGATCGGCCAGGCCCTGGTCGGGATCGCCTTCTCCGTCATGGTGCTCTACTTCCCGGACGCCAGCGGGCAGACCCCGGCCTCCATGGCCATCTCCTTCACGCGGGACCTGCCCGGCCTGGACCTGAGCGCGTGGGGAGCGGGAATCGGCATGGTCCTGTTCATGCTGTGGGCCAACTTCCTGATCTCCGCCTGGTCCAACGGCGTCAACCTCACCGACGGCCTGGACGGCCTGGCCACCGGCGCCTCTATCTTCGTGTTCGGCGCCTACACCCTCATCGCGTTCTGGCAGGGCTCGCAGGCCTGCGAGACCGGACTGGTGCCCGGCTGCTACGAGGTGCGTGACTCGCGCGACCTGGCCGTGGTCTCCGCCGCCCTGGTGGGCGCGCTGGTGGGCTTCCTGTGGTGGAACGCCCCGCCGGCCATCATCTTCATGGGCGACACCGGCTCCCTGGCCCTCGGTGGCGCCGTGGCCGGCCTGTCGATCCTGACCCAGACCGAGCTGCTGGCCGCGATCATCGGCGGCCTGTTCGTGCTCACCACCATCTCGGTGGTGCTGCAGGTGGGCTCGTTCAAGCTCACCGGCAAGCGCATATTCCGCATGGCGCCGCTGCACCACCACTTCGAGCAGAAGGGCTGGAAGGAGATCACGGTAGTGATTCGCTTCTGGCTCATCGCCGGAATCTTCGCGGGCCTCGGCGTGGTTGTTTTCTACGCCGAGTGGGTGAAGGCAGCATTTGGAGAGTGAGTGAGCTAGCCGAATACGTCTCCAGCCTGTCCCGCCCCCTGGTCCTTGGACTGGGCACCACCGGCGTGGCCGTGCTGGAGGTGCTCTCAACCCTGGGAGCCCACCCGATCGGCCTAGACACCTCTGAGGAGGCGGTGGAGCGCGCCCGCGCCGCCGCCCCGCGTGCCCAGGTGCAGTTGGCGTCCGACGCTGCAGACCTGGCCGCCCGCGCCATCGCGGCCGCCCCCCGCCTTGTCATCACCTCCCCGGGGATCGCCCCGCACACGCCGGTGCGCCTGGCCCTGGCCGAGGCCGGGGTGCCCGTGATCTCCGAGATCGAGCTGGCCCGCCGGCTCCAAGAGGCGGGTTCGCGCCCGGACACCCCCTGGCTGGCCATCACCGGCACCAACGGCAAGACCACCACGGTCAGGCTCACTGCGGCCCTGCTGGAGGCGGCCGGGCTGCGCACCGTGGCCGTCGGCAACGTCGGCACCCCGCTGATCCGGGTGGCCGCAGAGCTAGGTTCCGCCACCGGCGCGCAGGCGCTGGCGCTCGAGCTGTCCTCCTTCCAGCTGCAGGACACCGGCCGCCTGGGGGCGCTGGGTTCGGTGTGCCTGAACCTGGCCCCAGATCACCTGGACTGGCACGGCAGCCTTGAGCACTACCGGGCGGCCAAGGCGCGCGTATACGAGGGCACCCGGGCCGCCGCGATCTACACCCCCGACCCCGCCACCCGCGCGATGGTGGAGGAGGCCGACGTCACCGAGGGGGCCCGCGCCATCGGCGTCACCCTGGGCGTGCCCGGCCCCTCCGAGCTGGGCGTGGTGGAGGACATCCTGGTGGACAGGGCCTTCCTGGACGCCCGCCACCGCGAGGCGCGCCAGCTGGCGACCTTCGCAGACCTTTCGGGGCTCAGCGGCGGGGAGGTTCCCGCCGGCCACCTGGTGGTGGACGTGCTCGCTGCCACCGCCCTGGCGCTCAGCGCCGGGCTGGATCCGCAAAGTGTGGCCCCGGTGCTGCGCTCCTTCCAGCTGGACTCCCACCGGGGCCAGGTGGTCGCGGTCAGCGGCGGGGTGACCTACGTGGACAACTCCAAGGCCACCAACCCCCACGCGGCGCGCGCCGCACTGGCAGGGGTGGCCCCGGGCACCGCAGTGTGGATCGTCGGGGGCGACACCAAGGGCACGGACCTCACGCCCCTGGTGGCCGAGGTAGCCGGGCGCCTGCGCGGCGCCGTGGTGATCGGCAAGGAAACCACCGCCCTGGTGGGCGCCCTGGAACGCAACGGCGTTGACTGCCAGGCGGTGCCGCACGGCTCACCGGAGGCAGTCTCCCGCGAGGCGGCGGCCCGGGCCGCGCGCATGGCCCAGCCCGGAGACACGGTGCTGCTGGCCCCGGCGGCGGCGTCCTGGGACCAGTTCTCCTCCTACGGCCAGCGCGGCGACCTGTTCGCCGCCGCAGTTCACGAGATGGGCGAAACGCGATGAACCCCTCCAACTCCAGGCCGCCGCGCCCCGGGCAGGGCCGCAGGCAGGGACGCGGGCATGCCTCCGCCCCCGCGCGCGCCACCCGGCCCCAGGGCGCGGGCAGCACGCGCGCCGGCGGCTACGGGGCGGTGGGCGGCAACGTCGGCCACGGCGGGTATGCGCGCCGGGCGGCCGAGCAAGAACACGGAGGCGGGGCGCCGCAGGCCGGTACCACCAGGCAGGCGAGCGACAGGCACGCCCTGCGAACCCTGGGCAGGTGGCTGAGCGCGCCCTTCGTGTGGCTGCGCGACCGGCTCATGCCCACGTGGGAGAGGATCTGCGCGCTGCTGGCGCGGCCGTCCTCCAGCCCCAGCACCGACCGGGTGCTGCTGGTGGTCACGTTGGTCGGATTCCTCATCGTCGGGGTGCTGCTGAGCACCTCCGTCAACGCCGTTCCCACCCCAGACGAGGAGCTGGGCCCGTTCAAGTGGGTGCCCAAGTACTTCATGTTCCAGGGCGCGGGCATGGTCCTGCTGCTCTTGGCCGCGGCCATCCCGTGGCGCACCTGGAACAACAAGTTCGTGGTGCCGGCGTTCATGGCCCTGGCGATCGGGGTGCAGCTGTTCACCTCGTTCTTCGGCGTCAACATCAACGGAAACAGGGCTTGGTTGCGCATCGGGAGCGTCCTAGTGCAGCCCTCTGAGTTCCACAAGGTGGTCTTCGCCCTATACATCGGCTGGCTGATCACCCAGCCCTGGTTCAGTCTGAAGACCTGGCAGGGCAGGGCCGCCATGTTCGGCCCGGTGCTGCTCTCGATCGGCTCGGTCTTGATCGGCAAGGACGTGGGCACCTCCCTCATGTTCGTGGCGATAGCTGCGGTGGGGATGTGGCTGTCCGGGCTGAGGATGAGCATTGTTGCCGCCGTGGGCGCCGTGGCGGGCACCGTCATGGGCCTGGTGGTCTACTTCGACTCGGAACGCGCCTCCCGCTTCGCCCGCTCGTTCCGGGGGCGGGTGGGGTTCCCGGAGGGGACCTACCCGGAGCAGGAGGACAAGGCCGTGTGGGCCCTGGCCACCGGCGGGGTGCAGGGCACCGGGCCGGGCCAGTCCCGCTTCAAGTGGGGCTACCTGGAACACTTCCGCAGCGACTACATATTCGCGATCCTGGGGGAGGAGTACGGTCTCATCGGTGCCCTCATCTTCCTGTTCCTCTTCGTCCTGTTCATCTACGCGCTGTTCCGGATCGCGGCGCGCGCACCCCACCGCTCGGCCCAGGTGTTCGGCGCCTGCGTGGCCACCTACCTGGGGGTGCAGGGCTTCATCAACATGGGCATGGCCACCGGCGTCCTGCCGGTGATCGGCGTGCCGCTGCCGTTCATCAGCGAGGGCGGATCCTCTCTGGTTTCATCACTGTGGGCGGTGGGCTTCTTCTTCGCGATCAACCGGGCTAGCAGCCAGCAGCAAGGCGCCGGGGGCGCAAGCAGGTGGACGCGCCGCAAGTCCGGTGCCGTGGTGGCCCGAAAGGGGAGTTAGGGAAAATGGTGCGCGTTTTGTTGGCCGGTGGCGGTACCGCTGGGCACGTCAACCCGATGCTGGCGGTTGCCAGCGCCCTGGAGGAACTGGGCGTGCCCAGGCAGGACATGGTGGCGCTGGGCACCGCCCAGGGCCTAGAGACCACGCTGGTGCCCGCCGCCGGGCTGCGGCTGGAGACCATCGCCAAGGTGCCCGCCCCGCGCAGGCCCAACCTGGACGCGCTGCGCTTCCCCTCCCGCTTCCTCGGGGCCATCCGGGACGTGCAGTCCCTGCTGCGGCGCGAGCGGATCGACCTGGTGATCGGCATGGGCGGCTACGTCTCCACCCCCGCCTACCTGGCGGCCAAGCGCGCCGGGATCCCGGTGGCGATCCACGAGCAGAACGCCCGCCCGGGCTGGGCCAACAAGTGGGGGGCTCGCTTTGCGCAGTTCGTGGCGATCACCTTCCCGTCCACGCCGCTGCGCGCCCGGAAGGGAGGGACGCAGTGCATCGGCCTGCCGCTGCGCCCCGCCATCAGGGAGCTGGCCGAGGACCGCGCCCACGGTCGCGCGGCCCAGGTGCGACGGCGCGCGGCCGAGCAGCTGGGGCTGGACCCCGCCCTGCCGACCATCCTGGTCACCGGCGGCTCGCTGGGGGCCAAGAGCATCAACGACGCCTTCGCGGCCGCCGCCGCGCGGCTGGAGGTGCAGGTGCTGCACCTGACCGGCAAGGGCAAGGACGCGCCGGTGCGGCAGGCCGCTGCGGACCGGGCGAACTACCACGTGTTGGACTACCTGCCCCAGATGGAGCTGGCCCTGGCGGCGGCGGACCTGGTGGTGTGCCGGGCGGGAGCGGGCACGGTGAGCGAGCTGTGCGCCCTGGGGCTGCCGGCGATCTACGTGCCGCTGCCGATCGGCAACGGCGAGCAGCGGCTGAACGCGGCCGACGCCGTCAAGGCGGGCGGTGCCCTGCTGGTGGAGGACTCCCAGGTGGGGGTCGACTTCGTGCTGCGCGCGCAGGAGCTGGTGCGGGATGCGGCCCGCCTGGAGGCGATGGGCGCCGCCGCCGCGAGCGTGGGCCGCATCGACGCCGCCGAGCAGATGGCCGCCCGGAGCCTGGCGCTGGTGAGCGCCCCCGCTGCCGCCCCCGCTGAGGACGCCCGGGTGGACGACGCTGCCGCCCCGGCGGGCAAAGAGGAGGGCCGCCCCGTGTTCCACTTCATCGGGATCGGCGGGGCCGGGATGAGCGTGATCGCCGAGCTGCTTTTGGCCCAGGGTTTTGTTGTCAGCGGCTCCGACCGCGCCGATTCTGCGGTCTTGGCCCACCTGCGGGCCCTGGGGGCCACGGTGCACGTGGGCCACGCGGCCGGTCAGGTGCCTGCCGAGGCGACCGTGGTGGTCTCCACTGCGGTGCGCGAGTCCAACCCGGAGCTGGCAGTGGCGCGCGAGCGCGCCCAGCGCGTGTGGCACCGCTCCCAGGCGCTGGCCTTCGCGGCCCGCCAGGACCGTTTCGTGGCCGTGGCCGGAGCGCACGGCAAGACCACCACCTCCGCGATGCTGGCGGTGGCCGGGCGCGCGGCGGGGCTGGACCCCTCCTGGGCGGTGGGCTCGAGCATCGCCGGGGTGGGCTCGGGGGCGCACCTGGGGCAGGGGGGAGTGTTCGTTGCCGAGGCAGACGAGTCCGACGCCTCGTTCCTGAACTACGCCCCCACGGTGGCGCTGGTGACTAACATCGAGCCCGACCACCTGGACCACTACGGCACCAGGGAGAAGTTCGAGCAGGCATTCGTGGACTTCGCGGCGCGGGTGGTGCCGGGCGGCACGTTGGTGCTGTGCGGAGACGACCCCGGCTGCGTGGCGCTGCGCCAGCGCGTCTCGCCCGAGCTGCGGGTGGTCACCTACGGGCGCACCCCGCAGGCGGGGGAGCACGTGCTGCTCTCGGGGCACGGCGAACAGGCGCGCGTGGAGTTCGCCGGCCAGGGCGCGCAGTTGCGCCTGGCGGTGCCGGGCGACCACGTGGAGCTGAACGCCGCTGGCGCCGTGGCGGCGCTGGGCGCGCTGGGGGTGCCGTTGGAGCGGGCGGCGGCGTCGCTGAGCGGATTTGCCGGGACCGGGCGCCGCTTCGA
Source organism: Buchananella sp. 14KM1171 (assembly GCF_041380365.1). Taxonomy (NCBI): domain Bacteria; kingdom Bacillati; phylum Actinomycetota; class Actinomycetes; order Actinomycetales; family Actinomycetaceae; genus Buchananella; species Buchananella felis. The sequence continues at coordinate 2,190,398 of NZ_CP159981.1, forward strand.
GCTGCGGGGGCAGGAGCGCGGCGTGCAGGTGGTGGACGACTACGCCCACCACCCCACGGAGGTGGAGGCCACCTTGCGCGCGGCGCGCAGCGCCACGCGGGGCCGGGTGGGCGTGCTGTTCCAGCCCCACCTGTACTCCCGCACCGTTAACTTCGCCGAGCAGTTCGCCCGGGCGCTGGCGCTGGCCGACCGGGCGATCGTCACCGACGTCTACGCGGCCCGCGAGGACCCGGTGCCGGGGGTGGACGGGCGCACTATCACCGGGCACGATCCGGCGCTGGTGTACGTTGCCGACCGCGTTCAGGGCGCGCGCGAGCTGGCCCAGTGGGCGAAGGACGGGGACCTGCTGCTCACCGTGGGCGCGGGCAGCATCACCGAGCAGGCCGATGACGTGCTGGCCGCCCTGCGGGAGCGCTAGGCAATGGACCAGGAGGAGACGCGCACCGGGCAGTTGGAGCGGCCCGGGCAGGCGGAGGCAAGCGCCGACGTGGCGCGGCGCCTGAGCCGCAGCGGCCAGTGGGAGGAGACCTCTCCCGGGCCGGCCGACCTGACCATGCGCATCGAGGAGCGCAAGAGCGCGCGCCGCAAGCAGGTCACCCGCAAGCTGGCCCTGTGGGGCGTGCCCGTGGTGCTGGTGGGCGCGGTGGTCGGGCTGGGCGTGCTCTCCCCGTTCTACAAGCTGCGCGCGGACGCCGTACTGATCGACGGGGCCACCCCGGCCGTGGAGGCCGAGGTGCGCGCGGCGATCGAACCGTTCGTGGGTCGACCGCTGCTTCTGCTCAGCACGGGCGATGTGGAGGCTGCGGTGGAGCAGCTGCCCACGGTCGAGGACGCGCGGGTGCGCAAGAACGCCCCCCAGGGGATCGACGTGGCGGTGACCACGGTGGCCCCCGCGATTGCCGTGCCGCTTGCTGATGGCACCTTCGAGCTCTTCACCCCCGCCGGGGCGAGCCTGAAGGTGGCCGGGGATGCGGGCGGCCTGCCGGTGGTGCACCTGGCCGACGGCGGGGAGCGGGGCGTGCAAGCGCGGACCGGGGCGGTGGTGAGCCGCGCCCTGCCGCAGAACGTGAAGGAGAAGCTGGCCAAGTGCGAGGTCAGCGCGGCCGGGCAGGTGGTGTTGACGCTGAACGGGGACGCCACCGTGCTGTGGGGGGACCAGAGCGAACCGGAGCTGAAGGGCCGGGTGCTCTCGCTGCTGCTTGATACCCCCGCCAAGCAGTACGACGTCTCCAACCCGGATCGGCCCACGACGCTGAACTAGCGGGCGCCGGCCCTCCACGCCGGCGAGGGGCGCTCGGCGCGCGTGCCGGCGGCCTTCGGTGCCCTGAACGGAGGGCGCGTGGGGCGCCCTGAGGCGTGGCGTGCGGCCCACTCAAATCACACCGGTGTGGTTTCCGCGTGTCGCAACCGTTTTTGGGGCCGCGACACGGTTTCATTTCCCTAGCAGGAAATGACATAACTATAACCCTCACGTTGAGGGTTAAGGTTTTCCAAAGGGGAGGGACGTCGTCATGGCTTCACCGCAGAACTACCTGGCCGTCATCAAGGTCGTCGGCATCGGCGGTGGTGGCGTCAATGCCGTCAACCGCATGATCGAGGCCGACGTGCGGGGCGTTGAATTCATCGCCATCAACACTGACGCTCAGGCTCTCCTGATGTGCGACGCCGACGTGAAGCTGGAGATCGGCCGCGAGATCACCCGTGGCCTGGGCGCCGGCGCCGACCCGAGCGTCGGCAAGCGCGCCGCGGAGGACCACGAGGAGGACATCGCCGAGGCCTTGCGCGGCGCGGACATGGTCTTCGTTACCGCCGGCGAGGGCGGCGGCACCGGCACCGGCGGTGCGCCCGTCGTGGCCCGCATCGCCCGCTCCCTGGGCGCGCTCACCGTCGGCGTCGTCACCCGCCCCTTCCGCTTCGAGGGCCGCCGCCGCGCCAAGCAGGCCGAGGCCGGCGTGGAGGCGCTGCGCGCCGAGGTGGACACCATCATCGTGATCCCCAACGACCGCCTGCTGGACATCAACGACCCTGACATCTCCATGCTGGACGCCTTCCGTACCGCCGACCAGGTGCTGCAGATGGGCGTGCAGGGCATCACCGACCTCATCACCACCCCCGGCGTGATCAACGTGGACTTCGCGGACGTCAAGTCCGTCATGAAGGACGCCGGCACCGCCATCATGGGCATCGGCACCGCCTCCGGGCCGGGCCGCGCCCTCACCGCCGCCGAGGCGGCCATCAGCTCCCCGCTGATCGAGGCCACCATCAACGGCGCCCACGGCGTGCTGGTCTACTGCCAGGCGGGTGCCTCCATGGGCATGAACGAGATGTCCGAGGCCGCAGACCTGGTTGCCGAGGCCGTCCACCCCGAGGCCAACATCATCACCGGTATGGCCCTGGACGACTCCCTGGGCGACGAGATGCGCGTGACCGTCATCGCGGCGGGCTTCGACAACGTCAGCGGCGAGGAGAGCGCCCCCGCCGACAGCAAGGTCTACCGCCCGGCCGACGCCATGGTGGCGGCCGCCCGCCAGACCGGCACCCTGCCCACCCCGGCCCCCGAGCCCGTGGTTCCCCCCACCGTGGCGACCGCCTCCACCCGCGCCGCGCACCGCGCCCCGGTGCTGCCGCCCACGATCGAGGACGACGAGGACGCCGTCATGGTGGGCGCCCTGGACGGCAACGCGATGCCGACCTTCGTGCCCTCCACCCCGGCAGCCCGCGGCCAGCAGGGCCTGGAGATGCCCCGGATCTACGACGAGGACGGGCGCAGCAACGCGACCAACCTGACCCCGCCGAAGTTCCTGCGCACGGTCGAGTCCTGATTGATCGCTAACAGTACTGCCGCCGGGTGGGTCCACGTGGACCTGCCCGGCGGCAGCGTCGTCCTGACCAACGCCAACGGGGGAGTATCAGGCGGGACCTGGGCCAGCCCCCGAGGTGGCGGTGGGGCCAACATGGGCGACCACGTGGGCGACGACCCCGGCGCCGTGGCCGCCAACCGCGCCCTCCTGGCAGGCCTACTCCCACCCGGCTGCCGCGCGGTCTGGATGAACCAGATCCACTCCGCCATCTGCGCCGACGCTGCCGGGGACGGGCCCAGCCCCGAGGCCCCCGGCGAGGCGGCGGGACGCAGCGCGGGCGCGGGCACCGGGCGGACGGCGGCAACGTCGGCCCCCATCCCCACCGCAGACGCGCTGCTAAGCACCCAGGCCGGCCTCTGCCCCGCCGTGGTGGTGGCCGACTGCGTACCACTCGCCCTGCTCGCCACCGACGGCAGCGTGGCCGTGGCGGTGCACGCCGGCAGGGCGGGGCTCCTGGTCGGGGTGGTCGCCAACGCCATCAGCGCCGCCCGCCAAAAGCTAAGCCCCGGCGCCCGCCTCCAGGCAGTCATCGGCGCCCACATCTGCGCCGCCTGCTACGAGGTCGGCCCCGAACTGGCCCGGCAGGTCGAACCCACCCATCCCCACCTGGTCACCACCAGCCGCTGGGGCACGCCCGCCCTCGACCTCGCCGCCGGCGTGAGACGCGAACTGGAGCGCGCCGGGGTAGAGATCGCCTACCAGAGCCGGCAGTGCACCCAGGAGGACGCCAACTACTACTCCTACCGACGCAGCGGCCCCACCGGCAGGCAAGCCCTCATCGTCATTGCGCAACACGCCGCGCAAAACCACGGAAAAATCCCCGCCGATAGTTAGCGTGGACCCAACGGCGCCCACAAGGAGCAGACATGGCAAACGGAATGTTCGGACGGTTCTTCGCCGCCCAGCCTGCGGAGGAAGAGATTCCTGAAACCGAGGCATTCGAGTCTGATTACTACTACGGGGACGAGGAAGAGACCTACGCGGAGGTGACCCCGCTGCACCCCGCCCCCGTAGCGGTCGAGACCCGCATGACCACGTGCCGCCCCCGCAACATCGAGGAGTGCGGCAAGTTCGTGCCCGAACTCGTCTCCGGCGTCCCCGTCATCCTGGACATTTCGGGCGCCTCCGAGGTCGAGCGCACCCGCGTCTACGACTTCGCCTGCGGCGTCGTGGCCGGCTGCAGCGGCAGCTTCTCCATGGTCACCCAGGATGTCTACCTGCTGGTGCCGGAACACGTGACCGTCGCTAAGTTGTCAGACTAAATAGCCCCTTTTTCGCGTGGCCTGCGCGGACACGCGTGCTAGGGTGAGGGAGCTGAAGCAGAACTTTGGCTCTGTTTCAAAGAGGACAAGAGGGGCGCCGCCAGGTGCACCCGCCTATCGAGAGGTGACTTGAATGGCGCTGCTCACTACGGATGACGTGCTGCACAAGCGTTTCCTTGCGACCAAGTTCCGTGAGGGCTACGACCAGGACGAGGTTGACGACTTCCTGGACGAGGTCGCGGAGACCCTGCGCGAGCTCAACGCCGAGAACGAGGAACTGCGCGAGAAGCTCGCCGCCGCCGAGCGTCGCATCGCCGAGCTCTCCCAGGGTGGCGAGGCCGTCGCGGCCCCCGTGGTCGAGGCCCCGGTGGAGCCCGTTGTCGAGCCCGAGCCCGCCCCCGTGGTGCCCGAGCCCGTTGCCGCCGCCCCGGCCGTCAGCGAGCCCGAGTCCGCCACCAGCATGCTGCTGCTGGCCCAGCGCCTGCACGACGAGTACGTCGCCAACGGCCGCGCCGAGGGTGACCGCCTGGTCGCCGAGGCCCGCACCGAGGCCGAGCGCATCGTCCGCGAGGCCGAGGACCAGCACTCCCGCACCCTGGCCCGCCTCGAGCAGGACCGCTCCCTGCTGGAGCGCAAGATCGACGAGCTGCGCGAGTACGAGGCGGAGTACCGCCAGCGCCTGCGCACCTACCTGGAGTCCCTGGTCGAGAACGTGGTCAACACGAGCCTGGACCGCCCGACTCTGGACTGAAGCTAGTTAACGCCGGCGGGGCGGTGACGGGTGACCGTCACCGCCCCGCCTGGTATGGAGGAGACTTATGCCGAGCAACCGCACCGCGCTTGCTTCCCTAACCGCAGCCGGCCTGGGGGTCGTTGCTCTGGACCAGGCCACCAAGGTGTGGGCCATCGCCGCTTTGACCGGGCGCGAGCGCCAGGCGCTGCTGGGCCAGTGGCTGGGCCTGGAACTGCACTACAACCCGGGTGCCTCCTTCTCCTTCGGGGAGGGCGCCACCTGGGTTTTCGGCGTGTTGGCGCTGCTGACCGTGGCCGTCATCATCCGGTTGGCCCCCAGGATGACCAGCGTGCGGTGGGCGGTCACGGTGGGCGTGTTCCTTGGCGGCGCGGTGGGCAACCTGATCGACCGCATGTTCCGCGCCCCTGGCTTCCTGCACGGGCACGTGGTGGACTTCATCGCCTACGGCAACTGGTTCATCGGCAACGTGGCTGACATCGCGCTGGTGGGGGCCGCCCTGGCGCTCGCCTACCTCTCCCTGCGCGGCATCGAGCCGTGGGAGGTGGCCGACGCCGCCGCCGAGCCAGACGCAGCTACCGCCGGCCCGGCCGTTGCCGACGCCGAGGCGGACGCCGAGGACGCTGCGGAGGCCGATGCCGACGAGACGGACGCCTACGAGGTGGCAAAGGCCGAGGCGGGCGCGCCGGAGGCAGCCAGCGAGGAGGGGCGGCAGTGACCGAACGCTCCTTCCCGGTGCCCGACGCCCTGGTGGGGGAACGGGTGGACACCGCGCTCTCGCGCATGCTGGGCATGTCCCGCTCCAAGGTGGCCGACATCGCCGCGAGCGGCGGCATCCGCGCCGGCGGGGTGGCCCTGGGCAAGTCGGACCCGCTGCCGGCCGTGCCGTGGATCGACGTGGACGTGCCGGACCCCGAGCCCAGCGGCGTGGTGCCCACGCCGGTAGGGATGGACATCGTCTACGACTGCGAGGACTTCGTGGTGGTGGACAAGCCCGTGGGGGTGGCCGCGCACGCCTCGATGGGCTGGGACGGTCCCACCGTGCTCGGCGCCCTGGCCGCCGCCGGCTACCGCATCTCCACCTCCGGGGTGCCCGAGCGGCAGGGGATCGTCCACCGCCTCGACGTGGGCACCTCCGGGCTGATGGCGGTGGCCAAGAGCGAGCTGGCCTACACGATGCTCAAGCGGGCCTTTCGCAACCGCACGGTGGACAAGGTCTACCACGCCCTAGTGCAGGGGAGGCTGGACCCGAGCGTGGGCACCATCGAGGCGCCCATCGGGCGCCACCCCGGGCGCGACTTCAAGATGGCCGTGGTGGCGGGCGGGCGCGAATCCGTCACGCACTACGAGACGCTGGAAGCCATGCCGCACGCCTGCCTGGTGGAGGTGCACCTGGAGACCGGGCGCACCCACCAGATCCGCGTCCACATGGCCGCCGTGGGACACCCCTGCGTGGGAGACCCGATGTACGGCTCCGACCCCGTGCTGGCCGCCCGCCTCGGGCTGGAGCGCCAGTGGCTCCACGCGGTGCGGCTGGGCTTCGCCCACCCGCGCACCGGCGAGTGGGTGACCTTCGAAAGCCCCTACCCGGCGGACCTGGAGCGAGCCCTGGACATGATGAGACACCCGTAGGCTTCCCAAAGCGAAGGCGGGGCCCGGGGCGTGTGGATGCACGCCCCGGGCCCCGGCTTTCGCGCCGCTTCGGCCCCGCTCTTGCGGGTGCCCCGCCAACGCGCCGGGCCCGGCGGTCGGGCCCGAGTCGCTTTCCTAGCCCGCCAGCTCGCGGTCGCGGGCGATGGTGGCGGCCACGGCCGCCTCCGTGGCCGCCCTAAACCCGGCCCCGTCCAGGGCCATCATGCCCGCCACCGTGGTGCCGCCGGGGGAGCAGACCGCGTCGATCAGGTCCGCTGCGCTGCGCCCGCCCTGCTTGTCCAGCTCGGAAAGGAGCAGCTCGGCCGCCCCCCTCATCGCCTGGGCGGCGTACTCGAGGGCGGCGCGCTTAGTGAGCCCCGCAGCCACCCCGGCGCGCGCCAGGGAATCGGCGTACTCCAAGGCGAAGGCGGGGGAGGAGCCGGCCATCGCCACGAACGGGGAGAACAGGGACTCGGGCACCATCGACACCCGCCCCACGGCCTCGAACAGCGCGCGCACCGGCTCGGCTTCCGGCTCGCTCACGCGCGTGCCCAGGGCCAGTCCCGTCATCGCCTGGCCCACCGAGGCCGCCAGGTTCGGCATCGCCCGCACCACCCGGGCGACCTCCCCGCTGCCGCCGGCGCGGCTGGCCGCCTCGAGCCGGGCCAGCGGAATCCCGGCCGCGATGGAGACAACCAAGGTCTGGTCCAGGTGGGAGGCAACGTCGGCCAACACGGCCTCAATCACGTTCGGTTTGACCGCCAGCACCAGCAGGTCGGCCTCGCCCGCCACATCGGCGGCACCGGACGCCACCTGGGCACCAAGCTCGCCTGCCAACGCCTCGGCGCTAGGAAGATAGGAGTCGTAGAGCAGCATCTGGCCGCCATCCACCAAGCCAGCCGCCACCGCGCCACGCGCAATAGCCCCACCCATGGCGCCACAGCCAATGAATCCAATCCGCATGGGCCAAAGGTAGCGTGTGAAGGCCCCCAGGCGGGCAAAGTCACGCGCCGAGCGTTTGAGCCCGCCGCCGCCACCGGCCTAAACTTGGCTTCGCGTCGATCCGGCCATCACCGGGGAGCATCCGGAAGAACGGGCCACCGCCGGCGGCCTTACTAGAACCGGACGGGTTGGGCCCGTCATCGCCCTCGATGAAGCGGCCGCCCCGCAAGGCGGCAAGCGAGGTGGTACCGCGGCGCCCGGCGTCGTCCTCGCACCACCGGTGGGAGCAACCGCCCCCGCCGCCCCGCCGATCGAGGAGCGCGCGCATGAAGCACGGCCACTACCCCCTGCACCGATCGGGGAACGTTGAGGTTTCCCCCTCCTTCCCGGCCATCGAGCGCGATGTGCTGGAGTACTGGAAGCAGGACTCCACCTTCGAGGCCAGCGTGGAGGCGCGCGAGGCGGGAGAGAACGGCTCCAACGAGTTCATCTTCTACGACGGCCCGCCCTTCGCCAACGGCCTGCCCCACTACGGGCACCTGCTGACCGGCTACGCCAAGGACCTCGTGGCCCGCTTCCAGACGCAGCGCGGGCGCCGCGTGGAGCGCCGCTTCGGTTGGGACACCCACGGCCTGCCCGCCGAGATCGAGGCCGAGCGCATCCTGGGCATTGAGGACAAGAGCCAGATCGAGGGCGAGTGCGGCATCGGCATCGCGGCCTTCAACGACGCCTGCCGCTCCTCCGTGCTGCGCTACACGGGCGAGTGGGAGGCCTACGTGACCCGCCAGGCCCGCTGGGTGGACTTCCCCGGCGGCTACCGCACCCTGGACCTGCCCTACATGGAGTCCGTGATCTGGGCCTTCAAGGAGCTCTACGACAAGGGCCTGGCCTACGAGGGCCACCGCGTGCTGCCCTACTGCTGGAACGACCAGACGCCGCTGTCCAACCACGAGCTGAAGATGGACGACGACGTCTACCAGGACCGCCAGGACAACACCGTCACGGTCGGTTTGCGCCTGGAAACCGGCGAATTGGCGTTGATCTGGACGACGACGCCGTGGACCCTGCCCTCCAACTTGGCTGTGGCGGTGGGACCGGAGATCGAGTACGTGGTGGTGCGTCCCGCCGAGGGTGCGCTGGCGGGAGAGCGGGTCATCCTGGCCGAGGCGCTGGTGGGCTCCTACGCTCGCGAGCTGGGGGAGGAGCCCGAGGTCGTTGAGCGCCTTCTGGGCGCAGACCTGGTGGGCCGCCGCTACGTGCCCATCTTCGACTACTTCGACAACGCCAAGGCCCGCTCGGAAGGCAATGCGCCCGGTCCGAACGCGTGGCAGATCATCGCTGCCGACTTCGTGACCACCTCAGATGGCACCGGTCTGGTGCACATCGCCCCGGCCTTCGGTGAGGACGACATGTTGGCCTGCCAGGCGGCCGGAATCGCCCCGGTGATCCCCGTGGACGACGCCGGCCGCTTCACCGCCGAGGTGTCCGACTACGCCGGCCAGCAGATCTTCGAGGCCAACAAGACCATCATCCGCGACCTGCGCGACGGCACCGGCCCGCTGGCTCGCCGCGATGAGCAGGAGCGCGCGGTGCTGGTGCGCCAGGCCTCCTACGTGCACTCCTACCCGCACTGCTGGCGCTGCCGTCAGCCGCTGATCTACCGCGCCGTGAGCTCTTGGTTCGTGGCCGTGACCAAGATCCGCGACCGCATGGTGGAGCTGAACCAGGAGATCGAGTGGGTGCCTAGCCACCTGCGCGACGGCCAGTTCGGTAAGTGGCTGGAAAATGCCCGCGACTGGTCCATCTCCCGTAACCGGTTCTGGGGCGCGCCCATCCCGGTGTGGGTGAGCGACGACCCCGCCTACCCGCGCGTGGACGTCTACGGCTCCATCGCCCAGCTGGAAGCGGACTTCGGGGTGGAGGTGAAGGACCTGCACCGTCCGTTCATCGACACGCTGGTACGCCCGAACCCGGACGACCCGACCGGCAAGTCCATGATGCGCCGCATCCCCGACGTTTTGGACTGCTGGTTCGAGTCCGGCTCCATGCCCTTTGCCCAGGTGCACTACCCGTTCGAGAACCAGGACTGGTTTGAGCACCACTACCCGGGTGACTTCATCGTCGAGTACATCGGGCAGACCCGCGGCTGGTTCTACACGCTGCACGTGCTGGCCACGGCACTATTTGACCGGCCATCGTTCCTCAACTGTGTCTCCCACGGCATCGTGTTGGGCGACGACGGCCGCAAGATGAGCAAGTCACTGCGCAACTACCCGGATGTGAATGAGGTATTCGACCGTGATGGCGCCGACGCTATGCGCTGGTTCCTCATGTCGTCCTCAATCCTGCGGGGCGGCAACCTGATCGTCACCGAGGAGGCGATCCGCGACTCGGTACGCCGCGTGCTGCTGCCGGTGTGGAACACCTGGTACTTCTACAGCCTGTACGCGGGCACCGTGGCCAAGGGCGAGGGCTACCTGAGCGACGGCGTGCGCGAGGTGGACGGCAAGCTGGTGGCCTCCAGCGGCGCCGAGCTCTCCCGCGCCGACCGCTACGTGCTGGCCCGCACCCGCGACCTGGCCAACACGGCCGGCGCGCAGCTGGACGCCTACGACATCGCCGGGGCGGCCCAGAGCATCGAGGCCTACATCGACGTACTGACCAACTGGTACGTGCGCACGTCCCGTCAGCGCTTCTGGGAGGAAGACCTGGCGGCCTTCGACACGCTCTACACCTGCCTGGAGACCCTCACCCGCGTGATGGCGCCCCTGGCCCCGCTGGTGGCCGAGGAGGTCTACCGGGGCCTGACCGGCAACCGCTCGGTGCACCTGACCGACTGGCCGGAGCTGGGCCAGGCCTTCGCGGCCCCTGCCCTGGTGGCCGCGATGGACGAGGTGCGCGACGTGGTCTCCGCCGCCCTGTCCCTGCGCAAGGCCGAGGGCGTGCGCGTGCGCCAGCCGCTGCGCCTGCTGGAGGTGTTTGCCGCCAACCCGGACCAGCTGGCCCCCTTCGCCCAGCTGATCGCCGGCGAGGTCAACGTGCGCGAGGTCAAGGTGCGCTCCATCGAGGGCTCGGGCCTGTCGGTGAGCACCAACGTCACCGTCAACCCGCGCGAGCTCGGGGCGGACAAGCGCAAGCTGACCAGCCAGCTGTTCGCCGCGGTGCGCGGCGGCGCCTGGGAGCTCGAGGAGGACGCCGACGGCGAGGTGCGCGTTGCCTTCCCCGGCGTGCACGACGGCGGCGCCCACATCACCCTCGAGGGCGCCGAGTTCACGCTGACCACCTCGATCGACGCCCCGGAGGGCCGCGCCGCCACGGCGCTGGGTTCCGGCGCGTTCGTGCTGCTGGACACCACGCTGGACTCCGACCTGCGCGCGGAGGGCATGGCCCGCGACCTGGTGCGCGCCATCCAGGACGCCCGCAAGGCCGCCGGCCTGCACGTGGCCGACCGAATCCGCCTGGACATCACGCTGCCGGCCGAGGAGCTGGCCGCCGCCCAGGCCCACCGCGACATGCTCTCCTCCGAGTGCCTGGCGCTGGAGCTGAACGTCACCGAGGGTGAGGCGCAGTCCATCACCGTCACCAAGCTCTGAACAGGAGGCCGCTTTCGTGAAGCCCCACCCCGAGTCCGCCCAGCCGGACGCCCAGCCCACCTACCCGGCTGACATGGCCGCCTACTTCGCGGCGGCCGCCGAGCCGAGCGAGGAGGAACTGGCCGTCGCCCAGGCGCAGGCGGACCTCGAGGCACAGGAGGAGGAGCGCGCCGCCGCCCTGGCCGCGCTGGTGCGCTCCTCCCTCCTGGGGGACGACGCCGACCTGTGGGACGGCGTGCTCAGCGACACCGCAGAGTTGGATTCGTGGGACGACGACGCCCAAGCGGCGGGCGAAGAAGGCGGCCTAGTTCGCGAGGCGGCAGGCGGGGCAGCGTCGGCCAAGAAGGGCAGCAACCGGCACGAGATGGAGCTGGCGGCGGCCGCGCACCGCGTGGAGCTCGACGCCCGCATCGAGGAGATCTACCGCGCCATCCTCACGCGCGCCCCCGAGCACAAAGTGCAGCCCTCGCTGGAGCGGGTGGCCCGCGCCTGCCAGCTGCTGGGCGACCCGCAACTGGCCTACCAGACGGTCCACGTGACCGGCACTAACGGCAAGACCTCCACCGCCCGCATGATCTCCGCGCTACTGCGCGAACGCGGCATGAGCGTTGCCACCTTCACCTCCCCGCACCTGCACACCGTGCGCGAGCGCATGATGATTGGCCTGGAACCGCTGGGCCGCGAGGAGTTCCTGGAGGCCTGGGACTCGGTGGGGCCGATCGTGGAGATGGTCGATGCGGAGTCGGCGGCCGCCGGCGGAGTGCGCATGAGCTTCTTCGAGGTCTTCACCGTGCTCGCCTTCACCGCCTTCGCCAACTGCGGCGTGGAGGTGGCCGTGGTGGAGGTCGGCATGGGCGGCCGGTGGGACGCCACCAACGTCATCGACTCCGCCGTGCAGGTAATCACCCCGATCGCGCAGGACCACGACGCCTTCCTGGGCACTGACCTGCTCTCCATCGCGGCGGAGAAGGCCGGCATCCTGCGCCCGGGTGCCACGCTGGTGCTGGGCCCGCAGGAAGAGGACGTGGAGGACTTCCTGCTGGAGGCCGCCGCCCAGCAGGGCGTGCTAGTGCGCCGCTTTGGCGCCGACTTCGACTACGGCGACCGCGAACTGGCCGTGGGCGGGCAGATGCTCACCCTGTCCACCCCGGCGGCCCGCTACGAGGGCGTACACCTGCCGCTGCACGGCGAATACCAGGGGCTGAACGCCGCCGCTGCGCTCACCGCCGTGGAAGCGCTGTTCGGGGGCGGGGCGCTGCCGCCGCTCACCGTGGAGCACGGCTTCATGTCCGTCACCTCCCCGGGCCGCCTGGAGGTGGTGCGCTCCAGCCCGACGGTGCTGGTGGACGCCGCCCACAACCCGCACGGCGTGGCTGCGGTGCGCCTGGCCGTGGAAGAGGCCTTCGGCTTCTCCACCCTGGTGGGCGTGTTCGCCTGCATGGCGGACAAGCACGCCGAGGCGATGCTGGCGGAGCTGGAGCCGCTACTGGCGGAGATCGTCATCACCTCCATGGAGGGCCCGCGCGCCATGGACGCCACCGAGCTGGCGGAGCTGGCCGGTGAGGTGTTCGGGCCGCAGCGGGTTCACCTGCAGGAGGACCTGGCGGCAGCCATCGACACCGCGGCCGCGCTGGCGGAGAGCGACCAGGGGCCGGCGGTGGACACGGGCGTGCTGGTGGTCGGCTCGGTGCTGCTGGCCGCCCACGCCCGCGAAGTGATGGGAAAGCACTCCTTCTAGGTCTTTGTTCCTAGTATCGTTGTCCCCGGTAACGATCAAGGAGGACCAATGACCGCGCAAGACACCCCCGCCGAGTACACGCTGGTGCTGATCAAGCCCGACGCCTACGAGCGCGGCCTGACCGGTGAGATCCTGCGCCGCTTCGAGGTCAAGGGCTACCGCCTGGCGGCCCTGTCGATCGTGCACGCCACCGAGGAGACCCTGGCGCGCCACTACGTGGAGCACAAGGCCAAGCACTTCTTTGCGCCGCTGGTGGAGTACATGGCCTCGGGCCCGATGGTGGCCGTCGTGGTGGAGGGCAACCGCGTCCTGGAGGGCGTGCGCAACATGATCGGGGCCACCAACCCCACGCTGGCCGCGCCCGGTTCCATCCGAGGTGACTTTGGCCGCGACTGGGGTGGCGGCCCGATCCGCAACGTGGTGCACGCCTCCGACTCCTTCGAGTCCGCCCACCGCGAGATCGCGATCTGGTTCCCCGACTTCGAGCACTGAGCGCGGGCCGAAACAGGCCTGGGCGCGGGGCGCGGGGGCGCGGGGCGGAGCCGGTTGGCTCGGCCCCGCGCCCCTTTCGTTCTTCCGGGCCTGCCCGGCTGGCGGTGCGGCAGCGGGTTGAAGGGCGCGCCGGCGGGTGAGGTGCGAGCCGGCGGGTTGAGGGGCGAGCCGGCGGGTTGAGGGGCGAGCCGGCGGGTCAGGGGCGCGCCTGCGGGTCAGGCGGCCTCGCTCCAGGCCGCGGGGCACAGGAGACGCGGGTGCCGTGGTGCCGGGCCAAGGCGGGCTGGGGGCCGGGACGCACTTGACCCCGGCGGCCGGTGCGCAAGCGATTGAGCCTTTGTTGTTCCCGTTGAGTCGTTGTTGCACCGGTCGCGGCTTTGTTGCACCTCTTGTAGCGCTATGGGGCCGAATAACGCCTCAGTAGGTCGCACAAAGGCCCAGGAGGAGCAACAACGGCTGGAACACTGCAACAAAGGCTCAGCCGTTTGCGCAAGGACCCACCGGTGGAGGTCGCCCGCAGCCTGTCGGTGGGCATGGTTGGGGCGGACCGGGCGCGGGTCAGGGGGCGGGCACTTGGGGACCGGGTGCTCTATCGCGCTGGCTGCGCCCGCCCGGCCCAGGCGGGGGAGCAGCGCACTGAACTGATGGCGCGGCCCGGGCCACGGCGGGGGCCGCGCCCGAGCTGGTTGTGCCGGAGCTAGTTGCGCAAACGATTGTGGGGTTACGCGACCTATTGAGCCTTTGGTGCACCTCTGGAGCTTTTGGTGCACCTATTGAGGGGTTACCCGACCGGGTAAGCCTACGACTGGTTCACTAATCCCACGACTGGTGCACGAACCCTACGAGAGGTGCACTATCCCCACAATTGCTTGCGCACTCCGCCGCCAACGAGGAGCACCGGTCGGTCGGATGTACCCCGACCGCACTCTTGTGCGCTCGGGGGCGGCTGCCACGGGGCGCGAGCGTCTTTTAGCGTGGCGGCTGCGCCTATCTCTGGCCCCCGAGCTCGCAAATGCTGCGATGGGGTACGTGTGACCGCTTGGTGCCGTGGCACCGGTCGGTCGGATGTACCCCGACCGCACTCTTGTACGCTCGGGGTCGGTCAGGGGAGGGACGGTCAGGGGAGGGCCGGCGCGGATTCCGGGTGCTGGGTGGAGCGTCGGCCACCTCGGGCGGCAAGGCCGGGCGGCCAAGCCAAGCGACCACGGGCGGCCAAGCATGGCGGCTGCCACGGGGTGCGAGCGTCTTTTAGCGCGGCGGCTGTGTCTATCTCTGGCCCCCAAGCTCGCAAATGTGGCAACGGGGTACGTGTGACCGCTTGGGGGCGTGGCACCGGTCGGTCGGATGTACCCCGACCGCACTCTTGTACGCTCGGGGGTAATCCGGCGCCATCGGCCCACGCCGTCACCTGCCTCCACCGCCGGCCTGCGCTTCCACGGCGCCGCCCGGCCGGCGTCGAACCGATCCGGTGTCCTACGCCCTCACGCGTGAAGAGCCGGTGTTCCCATTGGGCGGATGGGAACCACCTTCGGCCGGGCGGGCGCGGGGCGGGGCCCAGCATGGCCAGTTAGGCAGCGAGCCGTACTTCCGGGCGGGCGCGGGGCGGGGTGGCAAAATGGTGGGCATGACCTCGGAAATGATCATCGCCCTAGTAGTTGGTGGCCTGGCGGTTGCGGCGGTTGTCGCCTTCTTGCTGGTCCGCGTGAACAAGGCCAAGCAGGCCCCGCCCGCCCCGCAGGCGCGGCCCGATTTGGTGACCGCGCCAGCCGGGGACGACGTTGCCGCCGGCGCCGCCCAGGCGCAGCCCGGTGAGAGCGTGGCCGCCGCCCCGGCGCAGGTGGAGCGCGAGGCCCCCGAGTCCGTGGGCGGGCGCTTGCGCCGCCTGCGCGAGCGCCTGGCCGGCTCTGGGTCGCTGGGGCGCGCCCTGCTGTCCGTGATCTCTCGCGGCAAGCTCTCCGAGTCCGACTGGGTGGAGCTGGAGGAGGCCCTGCTCACCGCCGACGTGGGGGTGGAGGCCACCGGCGAGCTGCTGGAGCGCCTGCGCCGCCGCGTGCAGGTGGACGGTCTGGTGGAGTCCGCCGCCGTGCGCGCCGCGCTGCGCGCCGAGCTGCTGGAGCTGGTGGCCCCGCAGATGGACCGCACCTTGCACCTTGAGCCGCACGTGGCCGAGGACGGCCAGCGTCACCCGGCCTCGGTGCTGGTGGTGGGCGTGAACGGCACCGGCAAGACCACCACGATCGGCAAGCTGGCCCGCGTGCTGGTGGCGGAGGGCAAGACCGTGCTGCTGGGCGCTGCGGACACGTTCCGTGCGGCCGCCTCCCAGCAGTTGGAGACTTGGGCCAGCCGCGCCGGGGTGGAGATCGTCACGGCGGAGCGCGACGGCGCGGACCCGGCCTCGGTCGCGTTCGAGGCAGTGAAGAAGGGCACCGAGGACGGCGTGGACGTGGTGATCGTGGACACGGCGGGCCGCCTGCAGAACAAGGCGGGCCTGATGGACGAGCTGGGCAAGGTTAAGCGCGTCATGTCCCGCCAGGCCCCGGTGCGTGAGGTGCTGCTGGTGCTGGACGCCACCACGGGGCAGAACGGCATGCGCCAGGCCCAGGTATTCGGCGAGGTGGCCGGGGTGACCGGCATCGTGCTGACCAAGCTGGACGGCTCGGCCAAGGGCGGCATCGTGGTCAGCGTGCAGCGCGCGCTGGGAGTGCCCGTGAAGTACGTGGGCCTGGGGGAGGGGCCGGACGACTTCGCCCCCTTCGACCCGGAGGCGTTCGTGGACGCGATCGTGGGGGCCTGAGTCCTGCCCTAGCTGCGAGCGCCGCCCGGCTTGCCGGGCGGCGCTCGCGCTTTTGTTGCCCGGCGAGGCGACCAAGCTAAACTTGAGCAGTTAGGCCACCTGGCCCCGTCAAATCGCAAGGGAAACGACGTGTTCGACAACTTCTCCGATCGCCTTTCAGCCACCTTCCGCAGCCTGCGCGGCAAGGGACGCCTGTCCGAGCGGGACATCGACGAGACCGTTGCCGATATTCGCCGCGCCCTGCTGGAGGCCGACGTCGCCCTGCCGGTGGTGCGTGACTTCACCGCCCGGGTGCGCGAGCGCGCCATGGAGGCCACCCGATCCAAGGCGCTCAAGCCCGGCCAGCAGGTGGTCAAGATCGTCCACGAGGAGCTCGTGGAGATCCTGGGCGGCGAGTCCCGCGACCTGAACCTGGACGGGCGTCCGGCCATCATCATGCTGGCCGGTCTGCAGGGTGCCGGTAAGACCACCCTGGCCGGAAAGCTCGGCAAGTGGTTGGTGGGCCAGGGGCGCAGCCCGCTGCTGATCGCCGCCGACCTGCAGCGCCCCAACGCGGTCAACCAGCTCCAGATCGTCGGTGAGCGCGCCGGGGTGGAGGTGTGGGCCCCTGAGCCCGGCAACGGCGTGGGCGACCCGGTCTCGGTGGCCCGCTCTGGTCTGAACCAGGCGTGGGTCAACGGCAACGACGTGGTGATCGTTGACACTGCGGGCCGACTGGGCGTGGACGAGGAGATGATGGAGCAGGCGCGGCGCATCCGCGACGCCGTGCAGCCGCAGGAGATCCTGTTCGTCCTGGACGCCATGATCGGTCAGGACGCGGTGAACACCGCCACCGCCTTCCGTGACGGCGTGGGCTTTACCGGCGTGGTGCTTTCCAAGCTGGACGGCGACGCGCGCGGTGGTGCGGCCCTGTCCGTGCGTGGCGTTACCGGAGCGCCGGTGCTGTTCGCCTCCACCGGTGAGGGCCTGGATGACTTCGAGCGCTTCCACGCCGACCGCATGGCCGGGCGCATCCTGGACATGGGTGACATCCTCACCCTGATCGAGCAGGCCGAGGCCAAGATCGACCAGGAGGAGGCGCAGGCCGACGCGGAGAAGCTGCTCAAGGGCCAGTTCACCCTGGACGACTTCCTGCGCCAGCTGCAGCAGATCCGCAAGCTGGGCTCGATGAAGAAGCTACTGGGCATGCTGCCCGGCATGGGCCAGGTGCGTGACCAGCTGGCCAACTTCGACGACCGCGAGGTGGACCGGGTGGAGGCGATCGTGCGCTCCATGACCCCGGCCGAGCGCGCGGACCTGAGCCTACTCAACGGCTCGCGCCGCAGCCGCATCGCCCGGGGTTCGGGTACCACGGTCAACGAGGTCAAGCAGCTGGTGGAGCGCTTCGAGCAGGCCAAGAAGATGATGCAGGCCATGGGCGCGGGCGGGATGAGCCCGGAGGCCATGGCGGGCGGCGGCATGCCCGGTATGGGCAAGCTGCCGGGGATGGGCAAGCGCGCCGGCGCCCGCCAGGCCCCCAAGAAGAAGCAGGGCTCCGGCGGCAAGAAGGGCCGCAGCGGCAACCCGGCCAAGCGTGCGATGCAGGAGCGTGCGGCCCGCGAGGGCCTGGCGGCGCAGGCGGAGCAGGCGCCGCAGGGTGGCTTCGCGTTCGGCCTGGGCGGCCAGGGGCAGGGCGCCCAGCAGGACTGGAACAACCTGCCCGAGGACCTGCAGCGATTCCTGGGCCGGTAACAAGGGCCGTATCGGGACGCAAAGAGAAGCGGTGGCGCCTGCCGGCAAGGCAGGCGCCACCGCTCTTTCGCCGGGGCAGGCGCGCCCCTTAGGAGAGCATGTGCGCCAGGTTGCTCGCGGCGGGGACCGGCGCAGAGTCGGGGGCGGCCGCCACGGCAGCGTCGTCCCTCTGCAGCGGCGCGGGTGCGGTGGGGGTCCAGCCCGACAGGGCGGAGCGGGCCTGCTCGGCAAACGCGGCCACGCAGCCGGCCGAATCGTTGCCCCAGCGCACGTAGTGGAAGGCGCCGCCGCCGGCCTGCTCGAAGGTCTCGCGGTTGAGCTGGTCGATCTCCTCTAGCGTCTCCAGGCAGTCGGCCACGAAGCCGGGGCAGATCACGTCCACGCGCGGGCAGTGCTCCTTGCCCAGGGCCTCCACCGTGTCGATGGTGGCCGGGCCGATCCATTCCGCCCGGCCGAAGACGCTCTGGTAGGTGGTCACCAGACCGCCGGCCGGGATGCCCAGGCGCTCGGCCAGGGCCGCGGAGGTTGCCTCGCATTCGCTGCGGTAGGGGTCGCCGGCGTTGTGCATGGCGGCGGGGATGGAGTGGAAGGAGGCGATCACGCGCTCGCCGGCCTCGAAGTCGGGGCGCCCGGCCTCACGCCAGTGCCGCTCCAGGGAGGCGGCCAGGGCCTCCACGTAGGCGGGGGCGGTGGGGAAGGAGCGCACGGTGCGCAGCTCCACGTGGTCGCGCGTGGTGAGCAGCCAGCGGGCGGCCTCGTCCATGACGGTGGCCCCGCAGGTGGCGGTGTACTGCGGGTAGGCGGGGATGACCAGCACGCGGCGGTGCCCGGCGGCGTAGAGCTCGTCGAGCACCTTGGGCAGGGTGGGCTCGCTGTAGCGCATCGCCACCCGCACGGTGGCGTCCTGCCCCAGCTCCTCCTGGAGGCGCTTGGCCTGCTGGACGCTGTAGTGCATCAGGGGGGAGCCCTGTTCCAGCCAGATCGCCTTGTACTTGGCCGCCACTGACAGTGGGCGCACCGCCAGGATGATGGACAGAATCGGGCGCCACAGGAGGGGGTTCATCTCGATGACGCGGCGGTCGGAGAGGAACTTGCGTAGGAATGTGCGCACGGCCGCCGGGGTGGGCTCGGCCGGGGTGCCCAAGTTGACCAGCACCACTGCGGGGGCCTTGGCGGGCACGGCAGTGTTGTGCGGGTGAACGTGGCGCGTTTCTGACGTCGCAAGAGAATCTGTCACGAATGTGCACACTACCCATCGGCCCGCCGGGGTGGGCGCCGATCGGCGCGCCTGGGGAGGCGGTGGTGGTCCGCGTCGCCTGCGAGCGCGGCGCAATCCGCGCAACGAGAGCGAAAAGGGGCTCCGGCCCCCGGGTGCGCGGGTGATTACGGGTCGTCATTACCCGCTGACAGCAAAACCCAATTTAGTCGCAGGGCGTGGCGAAAATCGGTGCACGCTATCCCGCGCGTCGGTGTGGGAAAATCGGCCCAGAACTGCAAAACGATTGCTACATCGACTCGCCCCAGGAAGAAAGGCCGGAGCCAGCGTGAAGAAGGTCAAGCCCGCGCACCGCGAACCCACCCTTGCCGACGTGGCGGCGGAGGCCGGCGTGGCCCTGACCACCGTGTCCCGCGTGCTCAACAACCGAGGCTACCTCTCTAAGGAGACCAAGGAGAAGGTGGCCGCCGCCATCGAGAAGCTGGGCTACCGCCCCAACCAGGTGGCCCGGGCGCTGCACGGCAAGGCCACGCAGACCATCGGGCTGATCGTGCCGTCGGTGGCCCTGCCGTTCTTTGGGGAGCTGGCGGTGCACATCGAAAACGCCCTGGCCGAGCACGGCTACCGTATCCTCATATGCAACTCGCTCGGCAACGCGGAGCGCGAGCGCAGCTACCTGAACCTGCTGGTGGGCAACCGCGTGGACGGCCTCATCTCCGGTGCCCACAACGAGCACCTGGAGGAGTACGGCACCATCCGGATGCCGCTGGTGACCATCGACCGCCAGCTGGCGCCGCACGTGCCCAACGTCCGGTGCGACAACGAATCCGGGGGACGCCAGGCCACCGCCCTGCTGCTGGAGTCCGGCGCCAAGCGCCCGGCGCTGCTGACCTCCCGCTCCGGCAAGCACAACCTGCGCGAGCGCGGCTACCGGGCGGTGCTGGCGGAGGCGGGCGTGGAGCCGGTGGTCCTCACGGTCGACTTCCACACCCCGGCCGGGCAGCGCCAGGCGGCGGTGAACGCCCAGCTGGACTCGGTGCGGGGGCAGGTGGACGCCGTGTTCGCCACCGATGACCTGGCTGCGGCCGAGGTGCTGGAGTGGGCGCGCCTGCGCGGCATAGAGGTGCCGGGCGAGCTGAAGGTGGTTGGCTTTGACGGCACCACCGCGCTGCGCCGCGCCCTGCCGGGCCTGACCACCGTGGCCCAGCCGCTGCAGGCGATCGCGCAGTCGGCGGTGGAGATCCTGCTGGAGCAGATCAGGACGCGCGCGGACAAGCGGGCAAACTCCACGAAGGTGACCCTTCCCGCGATCGAGCTGCCGGTCACCCTGGTGCGCGGCTGGACCGCATAGGGCGCGGCTTTCCCAAAGAGCGGTGGGGGCGGGTGTCATTGACACCCGCCCCCACCGCCGTGCGGTCTAGCTCAGGCCTTCACCTTGGCCTTGGCGGTCACCGCGAGCAGGTCAGCGCCCAGTTCCAGGTTCTGGCCTGCGGTCGCCAGCGGGCTGACCGACTCGAAGCGGGCCGCGTTGGAGATGACCACGGGCGTGATGGTCTCCAGGCCGGCGGCCTGGATAGCCGCCCAGTCCACCTCGGCGAGCACGTCACCGCGCCGCACCAGGTCGCCCTTGCTCACCCGCGGGGTGAAGCCCTTGCCGTTCAGGCTGACGGTGTCCATGCCGATGTGGATCAGTACCTCCACGCCGGAGGCGGACTTCAGGCCGTAGGCGTGGCCGGTGGGGAAGGCCACCTTTACCTCGCCGTCGAACGGCGCCACCACCACGCCACCGGCGGGCTCGATGGCGATGCCTGGGCCAAGGACGCCCTTGGCGAAGGTCTGGTCCTTGACCTGGTCAAGCGGGACGACGGCGCCGGCCAGCGGGGCGGTCACGTGCATGTCGCTGAGGGCGGCCGCAGAGAAGGCGGGGCCGGCGGCAGCGTCGTGCCCGGTGGAGTCGGCGGCCGGGGCGGGGGAGTCCGGGACCACGTGGCGCTCGGCCATGTCCGCCTTGCCGCGAGTGGCGGCGTAGAGGAAGGTGACGCCGAAGGCCAGGACGAACACCAGCACCTCGAGGGCCAGGTAGGCCGGAATGTCCTCGGGGACCACGGAGACGAAGCCGACGAAGCCGGCGGCGCCGAGGGCCTGGCTGCGCACGTCCAGCAGGGCCACGAGGGCGGAACCGACCGCGGCGGCGCCCATGCCGATGAAGAACGGCCAGCGCAGGCGCAGGTTCACACCGAAGATGGCGGGCTCGGTGATGCCGAAGACGGCGGAGGTACCACCGGCGCCGGCGATGCCCTTCATCTTGGCGTCGCGGGTGCGGAAGAAGATCGCCAGGGCGGCGGCACCCTGGGCCACGTTGGCCATGGAGGCGATCGGGAAGATGAAGGAACCGCCGGTGTTGGCGATGTCGGCGATCAGCGGGATCTCGATGGCCGGGAAGGACTGGTGCAGGCCGGTCACGACGATCGGGGAGTAGATCAGACCGAACAGGAGGCCGCCGAAGAGGCCCAGGTTGTCGTAGCCCCAGGCCACGCCGTTGGTGATGAAGCCGGCCAGCTCGCGGGTGATCGGGCCGATGGCGACGAAGGCCAGGAAGCCGGTGAGCAGGAGCGTGATGAGCGGGGTGAGCAGGAAGTCGGCGGTGCCGGAGAGCCACTTGTGCAGGCGCTTTTCGATCAGGCACATCACCCACGTGACCACGAGGGTGGGGATGACCTGGGCCTGGTAGCCGATCTGAGCGACGTCCATGCCGAAGAGGTGCCAGTAGTTGACCTCGGCGTCTCCGGCGATCGCGGCGCCGGTGTTCCAGGCGTTGAGGAGCTGGGTGGAGATCATGGCCGCACCGATGGCGGCACCGAGGTAGACGTTTCCTCCGAAGCGCTTGGCGGCGGAGAAGCCGACCAGGACGGGCAGGGCCGCGAATGCGGCGGAGGAGACCATGTTGATGAGGTTGGCGTAGTCGGCCAGGAAGGGCCAGCGCTCCGTGAGGGCGGGGGAGCCGGCGCCGAACAGGCCCTCTGCGGTGAGGACGTTGTTGATGGCCATCATCAGACCGCCTGCCACCAGGGCGGGCAGGATCGGGACGAAGATGTCCGCGATCATCTTGATGAAGCGCGTGAAGAGGTTGCCGCCCTTGTCGGCCTCCTCCTTGGCCTGGTCCTTGGTGACCTCGTGGACGCCGTGGTCGGTAACCATGTGGCGGAAGACGATGTCAACGTCGCCGGGACCGACGATGAGCTGCAGCATGCCGCCGGCGGTGAAGGTGCCCTTGATGTCCGGGTGGGCGTCCAGGGCGGCTTGGTTCACCTTTTGTGCGTCCTTCATGACGAGGCGCAGGCGGGTGGCGCAGTGTGCGGCTGCGGAGATGTTGTCCGGGCCGCCTAGGGCTTTGACTACGTCTTTTGCTACTTGAGCGTGATCCATTGCCGTCCCTGGTCCTTTCTAGCGGTTCGGCGGGGAGGGGGAGACCTGCCGAACTGGTATAGCAATCGTTTGTCATGTTAGGTGTCAAACGTTTGACACACAAGGGGTTTTTGGTCCGGATTTTTTCTAAGTTGGCCGACGCTGCCCGCCGGCCGCTTTTCCCGCCCGGCCGCCCCGCGCCGAAGCCGCCTTTTGCCCGGCGGACGCCCGGTTTTGGTGGGGCGGAGAGCGGCGGCCCTCCCCGCTCGGGAGGGCCGCAGGCTCCTAGTCCGCTCTGGACACCTGTGCGGCCCGCACTGCGAGGTCGCCCTCGCAGTCGACCCGCACGCCGGGGGTGGCGTCCAGGAAGGAGCGCAGGGTGAAGACCGTGCGCCCATCGTCCACGAACACCTCCGTGATGGAGCGGTCGTGGATCACCTCCACCGCGTGCGGGGCGGCGGCAAGCTCGACGGTGCGCGGCGAGCCGGCCGGGTAGCGGGAGGAGGACCTGTCCGCCACCAGGGTGGCCCCGTCGAAGCGCAGGCTGACCCCTTGCTCGCCGCCCAGGTGAATCCGCCACGGCGCGCTGGCGCCCACCTCCAGGCGCAGGCGCCAGGAGCGGGAATCGGCCAACTCCGGCACGGAGAAGGGGGCGCCGGGCTGCAGCGTCGTCCCGCCCCAATCGGCGGCCCGCAAGGGCAGGCCCGGCAGGAAGGGGCGCTGGTACAGGCGTCCGCCACGCAAAACCAGTTCCCGCGGGCTGGTCATGCAGTGCACCCAACCGCCACTGGCGATGGAGGGCTGGTCGTCCTCGCCGGCGTTGCCCGCCCAGCCGAGCAGGACGGCCGGGGCGGGAGAATCGCCGGTGGGCAGCTGGCTAAGGGAGCGGGCAAAGACCTGCGGCGCGTAGAACTCAAAGCCGCGATCCAGCTCCGTGAACGTGCCGTCGCAGCCCACAAACTGCGTGCCCACCAGCTCGCCGACCAGGTAAACGCAGGCGAAGACGTTCTCAAAGCCGGGCGCCTGCGGGCGGATGCCCTGGGGGCAGAACAGGAGCACGTCACGCAGGGCGCCGGTCTCCTGATCCACCAGCTTGACCAGGTTGGGGCACTCCCACATGTAGCCGAAGGAGTCGAACGCCCCGCCGGCGTGCGGGAAGGAGATCTCTCCCTCCAGCTCCCACTGGCGCAGGTCCAGCGAGCGGTAGAGCACCGCCGCACCGGTGCCGTCGGCGCGCTGGGCGCCAATGAGCATCCGGTAGGAAGAGTCGTGGTCCTGCCACACCTGCGGGTCGCGGAAGTGCGCCGTGTAGCCCTCGGGTGGGGCGGGAATGACGGGCGTGGCTTCCTTGGTGAAGTGGGTCAGGTCCGGAGTGGTCACCAGGCACTGAGTGGCCTCGCGCTGCCCGGTGTCCGGGTCCTTGTAGTTACCGGTGTACCAGAGCTCGACGCCCTGGGGCGTGGCGATAGCGGTGCCGGAGTAGGCGCCGTGCATGTCGAAGCGGGAGTCCGGCGCGATGGCCGGGTCGTGGTGCTCCCAGCTGGTCAGGTCCGTGGAGGTGGCGTGCCCCCAGAAGACCAGCTTTTGCGGGTGCGTGGGCGTGTATTGGAAGAAGGCGTGGTAGGTGCCCTCCACCTCGATCAGGCCGTTGGGGTCGTTGAGTCTGCCCACCGGCGGGGCAAGGTGAAACAGCGGGAAGTCGGGGTCGTTGAGGGCTTGGGAGTTGGCGGCCGCGGAACGGGCGGTGTGCAGCAGTTCTTCAGTCACGAATGTGAGACTAGCATCACTAGCAATCGTTTGACATGCTCTTGGGTGAGCGCGCTCAGTTGCTGGACCGGCCCAAATGCATCCCCAATGGCTCGTAGGTCCCTGGGCTCGCTTATGTAAACGTGTCAGGATGGAAGGCATGACCTTCCCGTCCTACGTGCCGCTTAACGAGAGTGCTTGGGAGCGGGCCGAATGGCCCCTCGGCGGGCACCTGACGCCCACGGGCGCCACCTTCGCGGTCTACGCGCCCAAGGCGAGCAGGGTGCAGCTCGAGTTCTACCAAGAGCACACCGGGCAAGACGCCCACTTCACCTGCCTGCCCGCGCAGGGTCCCGACGGCGTATGGCGCGCCGAGGTGGGTGGCGTGGAGCCCGGCGTCCTCTACGGCTACCGTACCTGGGGCGGCAACTGGCCCTACGACCCGCAGTGGCGGCCCGGCAGCGAGGCGGGCTTCCTGAGCGACTTCGACGCGTTCGGCAACCGGTTCAACCCGAACAAGGTGCTCTTTGACCCCTACGGGCGCGAGGTCACCCACACGATGTACTCCGACTGCGTCCTGCTAGACGGCCTGGACGGCGGCGCGTTCGGCACCGGGGGCGAGGACTATCTCGGGCGCCCCCGCCGGGAGGCGGACACCGCGCGGATCGCCCCGAAGTCAGTGCTGCTGCCTGCGGAGAAGCGCGACTGGCAAAAGCCCTCCCTGCCTGCGGGCAAGGCCGTCATCTACGAGTCCTCGATCTCCCAGCTGGTGGGCCACCCCTCCGTGGCGCGCCTGGGCGACCTGCTGGGCGGCGCGGGCGGGTTTGCGCAGCTGCAAAACGTGCCCCCCGAGTACGTGGGCACCTACAAGGGTGCGGCGATGCTGGCCCCCTACCTGAAGGCGCTGGGCATCACCGCGCTGGAGCTCCTGCCGGTTCACGAGACCAACGTCTCCGAGTCCGGGCGCGATGGGCACACCAACTCCTGGGGGTACATGACCCTCAGCTTCTTCTCGCCCTCCAGGCGATACGCCGCAGACAAAAGCTTTGGCGGCCCCACCCGCGAGTTCCGGGAAATGGTGACCGCCTTCCACCGCGAGGGCATCGAGGTCTACCTGGACGTGGTCTACAACCACACCGCAGAGGGCGGCAACTGGAACGGGGACCCCACCACCACCGGTTTCACCTCCCTGGGTGGCTTCGCCGCCGGCGAGTACTACGTGCAGACCGCCTCCCACGCGATCGTGGACGGCGCCACCGGTACCTCCAACCAGCTCAACTACTCCAGCCCGGCCGCGCACCGGCTGGTGCTGGACTCCCTGGCCTACTGGACCCGCGAGATGGGGGTGGACGGTTTCCGCTTCGACCTGGCCACGGTGCTGGGCCGCAGGCCGGCGGACGCCCACCAGGAGGACTGGGGCAACCAGAAGCGCTTCTTCAGCGACCACGAGCTGCTGGTGGAGATCGCCGCCTTCGCGAAGGCGGAGAACATCGAGGTCATCGCCGAGGCGTGGGACCTGTGGGGTTACGAGGTCGGCAACTTCCCGCGCGGCTGGGGGGAGTGGAACGGGCGCTACCGCGACACGGTGCGCCGCTTCCTCAAGGGCGACGGCAACACCGGCGCCTTCCTGGAGATGGTCAACGGCGACTACCACCACTTCGCGGACAACGGCGGGCCCCAGCGTACCGTCAACTTCGTGGTGGCACACGACGGCTTCACCCTGGCCGACCTGGTCAGCTACCCGGCCAAGCAAAACGACCAGCCCTGGCCGTTTGGCCCCAGCGACGGGGGCAGCGACGACAACCTCAGCTGGGACAGCGGCGGCGACCAGGCGCTGCGCCGCCAGCGGCTGCGCAACTTCCTGGTGACCCTGTTCTTCTCCCGTGGCGTGCCGATGATCGTGGCGGGCGACGAGTTTGGGCGCACCCAGAACGGAAACAACAACCCCTGGGCTCTGAGCAGCATCGCCATGTGGAACAACTACGCCGCCGCCGCCAGCAGTGCCCCGCAGCGGGTGCCGGTGGAGGCTATCGGCCCCGACGGGGAGCCGGTGGGGCAGTACCACGACAACCTGGGGCAGTTTGGTGGGGAGCCGAACCGCAACGCCCTGCTGGACTTCACCACCTTCCTGGGTGCGCTGCGCAGCCGCCACGACGCGTTGTGCGCGCAGCACTACGGCGACCTGCGACCCGACGACAAGGACGTGTCTTACGTCTTCCACTCCCCGGAGATGCTGGCCGGGGTGCACGAGGGCGACCGGGCCGTGGCCATCCACATCAACACCCCGGGCGACGACTTCTGGCTGATGGTCAACATGGCCGACTTCCCCATCAATTTCCGCGTGCCGCAGGCGGCGGAGGGCCAGGTGTGGCGCAAGCTGGTCGACACGTCTGCGGAGGCCGAGGAAGAGGGCAACTTCTGGGAAGAGGGCACCGGCCCACTGGTGGGCCAGGAGGTCTGGGTGGGCACCTGGGCCATCCAGGTGCTGCACCAGGAACAGGCCTGAGCCGGGCGGCGGGGGCGGGGCCAGCGCCCCGCCCGCGCCGTCGCCCCGGCCCCGTGCATCCCGGCCGGCCTTTTGTCGCCTGGCGCCGTCGGCGCGGCCCAAAGTGGGACGTTCCACACCGGCGCGGCGCTGCAATGCTGGGAAAAGCCGCCGCTTTCTGGCATGATTGAGCGCTGTACCCGGCTGGTAGGGCCCCTCTCTCCCTGCCGAGTCGTGTCCAGGAAGCCCCCAACGCTTGTAACCCACCGAGCCGAGGCGCGCCTCCACCCCAATTGATTCAGGAGTTCCACCACTGTGGCAGTGAAGATTCGTCTCAAGCGAATGGGCAAGATCCGTTCGCCGTTCTACCGTGTCGTTGTCGTTGACGCCCGCAAGCGTCGCGACGGCCGCGTGATCGAGGAGATCGGCAAGTACAACCCGATGGAGGAGCCGTCCTTCATCGAGATCACCTCCGAGCGTGCGCAGTACTGGCTCGGCGTGGGCGCCCAGCCCACCGACCAGGTGCGCAACCTGCTCCAGATCACCGGTGACTGGCAGAAGTTCAAGGGCCTGCCGGGCGCCGAGGGTCGCCTGAAGGTCAAGGCCGGTGCCGAGGCGCTGGCCGCCGCCAAGGCTGACGCCATCAAGGCCGCCGACGCCGCCGCCGAGAAGGTCAAGGCTGCTGCCTCCGCCGCTAAGGCTGAGGCCGAGGCTGCCGCCGCTGCCGAGGCCGCTGAGGCCGAGGCCGCCGAGTCCGCCGCTGAGGAGGCCACCGAGGCCGCCGAGAGCGCGGGCGAGGAAGCCTGACGTGCTAGCGGACGCCCTCGAGCACCTGGTGCGCGGAATCGTGGACAACCCGGACGAGGTCCGGGTCACCTCCAAGAACCTGCGTCGCGGTGAACTGCTCGAGGTGCGGGTAGCCCAGAGCGACCTGGGCCGCGTGATCGGCCGCTCCGGCCGCACCGCCCGCGCCCTGCGCACCGTCATTTCCGCGCTGGCCACCCAGGGGCCGGTTCGCGTCGACGTGATCGACACGGACCGCCGCTAAGAGCCGGCCACAGACGGCCCGCTACCCTTAAAGGGTGGCGGGCCGTTTTCGCGCCCACCCCCGTCCATACATAGGAGAAACATGCTTCTCACCGTTGCCGTCATCGGCTCCGCGCACGGCCTGCGCGGGGAGGTGCGCCTCGACGTGCGCACCGACAACCCTGCCCAGCGCCTGGCCCCTGGCACGGTGCTGCCCACGGAGGGCGGGCCCCTGGCGGAGCTGACCGTGGAGCGGGTGCGCCGCGACGGGGAAAAGGTGTACGCGCGCTTCGTCGAGATCGCGGACCGCACCGCTGCGGAGGCCCTGCGCGGGGTGCGCCTGCTGGTGGACGCCGACGCCGAGGAGGACGCGGAGGACGACGCCTACTATCCCCACCAGCTGCGTGGCCTGCGCGTGGAGCACGTGGACGGACGCGAGCTGGGCGTGGTGAAGGACCTGCTGCCGGGCGCCGCGCAGGACCTACTGGTGGTGAAGGCGGCGGGCGGCGAGGTGCTGGTCCCGTTCGTCTCCGCCATCGCCCGCGAGGTGGACCTGGTCGGCGCTCGCGTGGTGCTGGACCCGCCAGGCGGCATGTTCCCCGGCCTGGGGGAGGCGCTCTAAGGTGCGCATCGACGTCGTCTCCATCTTCCCCGCCTACCTGGACGCCCTGCAGCTCTCCCTGGTCGGCAAGGCCGCCGCGAGCGGGCTGGTGACCCTGGCGGTGCACGACCTGCGCGAGGTCACCACCGACCGGCACCGCACGGTCGACGACACCCCGGTCGGGGGCGGCGCAGGCATGGTCATGCGCCCCGACGTGTGGGGCAAGTGCCTGGACGGGGTGCTCGGCCTGCCCACCGGCGGCGAGGACGGGGCGGCGGGCGGAACGTCGTCCGTCCAGACCGGCACGCAGCGGCGCGTACTGGCCGTGCCCACCCCGGCCGGGCGGCCGCTCACCCAGGCGATGGTGGCGGACCTGGCGCGCGCCGACCAGCTGGTGATCGCGTGCGGCCGCTACGAGGGCATCGACTCGCGCGTGCCGCAGCACTACGCCACCACCCACGAGGTGGTCGAGTATTCGATCGGCGACTACGTGCTCAACGGCGGCGAGGTGGCCGCGCTCGCCCTCATCGAGGCCGTGGTGCGCCTGCTTCCCGGCGTGGTGGGCAACCCCGCCTCCCTGGTGGAGGAGTCCCACGGCGAGGCCGGCCTGCTGGAATACCCCGTCTTCACCCGTCCGCTTGAGTGGCGAGGGATCGACGTGCCGGCCGTCCTGCTCAGCGGCGACCACGGCCGGATCGAACGTTGGAGGCGCGACCAGGCCCTGCAGCGCACCGCCCAGCGCCGCCCCGACATGCTGGCGCGATTGGATTCCGACCGGCTGAACGGCGACGACAAGGCCGCCCTTGCGGCCGTCGGCTGGTGCGTGCCGGCGGGCGGCCAGCCGATGCGATTCGTGCTGCGCCCCGCCGTGATGGACGACGCTGCAGCGCTGGCCGCCCTTGCCGCGCAGACCTTCCCGCTCGCCTGCCCCGCCTTCCTGCCGGAGGCAGAGATCCGCGAGCACATCTCCACGCGCCTGACCGAACAGGCGTTTGCGCAACTGCTTGGCGCCCCGGGCGCATACACGGTGGTTGCCACGCCGGTCGGCAGCGGGGGAGAGGACAGCGGCGTCGAGGCCGGCCAGGGGCCGCTGTTGGGTTACGCCGTGGTGCTGCTCGGGCCGGACGGGGCCGCTCACCCCCTCGGGGAGCGCCAGCCCGGTGCGCTCAAGCGGGCCGGCTACGCTCGGCCCGCCGAGTTCTACAAGTGCTACGTGGCAGGCGAGCTGATTGGCTCCGGCCTGGCCTCCGCCTTGATCGCGCACTGCCTGGAGCACGCGCGCGCCCAGGGCGCCGACGCCCTGTGGCTGGGCACCCACGAGGGCAACAAGCGCGCCCAGCGCGCCTACAAGCGCCACGGCTTTAAGAAGGTGGGCAAGCGGGAGTTCATGGTGGGCGCGCACGCCTGCCGGGACGTCGTCATGGCCTGCCCGCTGGGCCGCGGGGGCGACCAACAACCGTCCGATTAACGGCCCGGCGGTGGGCCGACGGGCGTTTTGCAGGCCGGGCGGCGCGCAGCCGGGTGGTGCGCTTGCGCCGCCTGTGCACCGGGCGGGCGGATCGGCAAAGGGGCGGGTGGAACGTCGTGCGTGGCGGGAACCACGCGGCGGCGCGCTTTGGGCGGCGGGGCCGGTGTGGCAGAATTGCTACCCGGTCTGCACACAGCCACGCTCTGCCCCTGGGGAGCTGGCGAGCACGTGGGGCAGGCTGCCGAAAAACTAGACAAGGCCGCACGGGACCAGAGGCGCGCGCGGAAGAGTGAACAATGAACATTCTCAACGAGATCGGTGCTGCGCAGATGCGCAGCGACCTGCCCGCTTTCCGTCCGGGTGACACCCTGAAGGTCCACGTCAAGGTGGTCGAGGGTAACCGCTCCCGTATCCAGGTGTTCCAGGGTGTCGTCATCGCCCGCTCCGGCGCCGGCGTTTCTGAGACCTTCACCATCCGCAAGGTCTCCTTCGGCTGCGGCGTGGAGCGCACCTTCCCGGTGCACACCCCCTCCATCGACCGCATCGAGGTTGTCACCCGCGGTCTGGTGCGCCGCGCCAAGCTGTACTACCTGCGTGGTCTGCACGGCAAGGCCGCCAAGATCAAGGAGAAGCGCGACAACGCGTGACCTTGAGACGAGGTGGGGGTGTGGCGCGAGAGGCCGCACCCCCACTTTGCTTCTAGACTTTGCCGTGATGACTGAGAAGAACAAACCCGCTGTGCGTGCCGAGGCTCGGCACGCCGCGAGGTCCAAGAAGTCCGCGCCACTGGACGTAAAGACGGCCAAGGCTGCCAGGACTCTCTACGTGGTGGCACGCGAGGCCGTGTTCCTCATCGTGGTGACCCTGGTGGTTGCCGTCACCATGAAGACCTTCATCTCTCAGACCTTCCAGATCCCCACCGGCTCCATGATCTCCACCATCGAGCCCGGGGACCGCGTGATGGCGCGCCGCTTCAACATCGACCCCGAGGACGTGCGGCGCGGCGACATCGTGATCTTCAAGGACTCCCAGAACTGGCTGGGTGGAACCACCGCCCCCCGCGACTGGCTCACCAGGTTCTTCGCCGGCGTGGGCCTGATCCCGGAGAGCGACGAACACCTCGCCAAGCGGGTAATCGCGCTGGGAGGGGACCACGTCTCCTGCTGCAGCGTCAACGGCAAGCTCCAGGTCAACGGCGTCGAGATTGACGAACCCTACCTGGACGCAGGCATCGCCCCCTCCGACATCGAGTTCTCCGTGGTGGTGCCCCCCGGACACATGTGGGTCATGGGAGACAACCGGCCGCGCTCCGGCGATTCGCGCGCCCACATGGACAGCCCCACGCAGGGCGCGGTGCCGCTGACCGACGTGGAGGGAATCGTCTACGCCACCTTCCTGCCGATCAGCCGCATGGCCTGGCACTCCAACCCGGGCAACTTTGACCACGTGCCGCCGCCGGCCCAGCTCGACACGGGCCAGTGAGCCGTGCGGCGCAGGAGCGGCCAGTGAGGCGCGCGGCGCAGTGCATCCCGCCGTGTAGCCGGGACATCGAGCTGCCCCTAGTGGAGAGCTTCGGGCTGGTGGCAGGCATGGACGAAGTCGGCCGTGGCGCGATCGCGGGGCCCGTGTGCGTGGGAGTCTGCGTGGTGGGGCCGGAGACCGGCCAGCCCCCGGCGGGCCTGACCGACTCCAAGTTGCTCACCGCCAAGCGCCGCGAGGCGCTGGTGGACCCGGCCGCCCGGTGGGTGGCGGCCAGCGCAGTCGGTGCGGCAAGCGCCGCCGAGATCGACCAGATCGGCATCGTGGCAGCGCTGCGCCTGGCGGGCCGGCGCGCCCTCCACGCCGTCAGCGCCCAGGGCTACGCGCCCAGCTTCGTGCTGCTGGACGGCAGCCACGACTGGCTCAGCGAGCCGCAGGCGGACCTGTTCAGCTTCGATGCGGCGGTGCCGACGCCCCAGATCGGTGGCGCGCACGCAACGGCGCCCGGTGGGCTGGGCCCGGGGGAGCGCGGCATGTACGGGCCGGGCAGTGCGGCGTTGGCCTACGACGGTCCGGTCCAAACGCTGGTGAAGGGCGACGCGCGCGTCAGCGTCATCGCGGCCGCCTCGGTGCTGGCCAAGGTGCGGCGCGACGCCTACATGGCGGGCCTGGCAGACCCCGGGTATGGGTGGGCCTCCAACAAGGGATACGGTGCCGCAGTGCACTACCGGGGCATCGCGGCGCACGGGTTGAGTGAGCAGCATCGCCGCAGCTGGAACCTGCCGGGAACGGACTGAACCGCCAGCTTTGCACGGGCGTAGGGCACAATTGGGCCTGTGAGCATGGAAGACCTGGAAGAGTACGAAGACCGCCTGGAGCTGGCCCTCTACAAGGAGTACCGCGACGTCCTGCCGATGTTCAACTACGTGGTTGAAACCGAGCGGCGCTTCTACCTGGCCAAGGAGGTCGAGGTGAAGGCCCACAGCGCCGGCGGCGAGGTCTACTTCGAGCTCTCGCTGCGCGACGCCTGGGTGTGGGACACCTACCGCACCTCCCGCTTCGTCGACTCCGTCCAGGTGGTCACCTTCAAGGACGTCAACGTGGAGCGCCTGGCGCCGGCCGACTTCGAGGTCCCCGACGTCACCCTCTGACCCTTGCCCCGACGCGCTTATGCTTGTGCGTCCCCACCAGGTGGGTGTCCACGATCCCGATGGCCTCCATCAACGCGAAGCACATGATCGGGCCAACCCGTTTGAAGCCCGCCTCCCGCAGGGCCTGCGCCAAGGCGCGCGAACCGGGCGACTGGCTGGGCACCAGTTCGCTGCGCACCAGGTCAGGGAATGACTCTCCCGTAAAAGCCCACACCAGGTCGGATAGGTCGCTCCCGGTCTCGCGCAGTGCCACGGTGGCCCGCGCGTTGTGGATCACCGCCTCAATCTTGGCGCGGTTGCGCACAATGGCCGCGTTCTGAAGCAGGCGGGCGACGTCGTCGTCCGTAAAAGCCGCCACGGCCTCCGGCTCGAAGTTCGCAAAGGCGCTCCTAAAGGCGGCGCGCTTGGCCAGGATCGTGCGCCAGGACAAGCCGGCCTGAAAGAGCTCTAGGCTCAGGCGCTCAAAGACGCCGCGCTCATCCCGAACCGGATCGCCCCACTCGGTGTCGTAGTAGTCGCGCAGCAGCGGATCCCGGGCGGCCCAGGCTGGCCGGGCCAGGCCGTCTGCCCCGATGATCACGCTCGGCTCCTGTTCCGGTGGGCCTTCCACTCCTGGTTCCTGGTTGCTGTATCTCATCGTGTTCCTCCCTCCGCTCCAGCTTGCGCCTAACGACACGGCTAGGCAAGGACGATGCGCGCAGTGCGCTTGTCGCCCCGCAGCCGGCTACTTGGGGACAGCACGCGGGCGGCCAAGGTGTGGATAACCCCGCTGGGCTCACCGTGCGCACCGGCGTTGGCGGACCACCCCACGCCCAGGCGAGCCTGGGGCGCATGAACAGCGAGAACGACGGCTCCCACCGCCAGGCCCTAGGCCGCCGCGGCGAGGAAATTGCATGCAAGATGCTGGTTTCCGAGGGCTTCCGGCTGCTCGGACGCAACTGGCGAGACGGCAAACGCGGCGAACTGGACATCATCGCCCACGACCTGCGCGAGGACGCAGTGGTTTTCGTGGAGGTCAAGACGCGCACCACGGATGCCTGCGGACGGCCCGCCGAGGCGGTCACCCCCTCCAAGCTGCGCCGCATGCGCACGCTAGGACGCTCCTGGCTCTCGATGTACGGCTGGCGATACTCACTGGTGCGCTTCGACGTGGTCGAGGTACTGGTGGCCCCCACGGGGCCTGCGCGCGTCAACCACATCCAGGGAGTTGACCTCTG
Source organism: Buchananella sp. 14KM1171 (assembly GCF_041380365.1). NCBI lineage: Bacteria > Bacillati > Actinomycetota > Actinomycetes > Actinomycetales > Actinomycetaceae > Buchananella > Buchananella felis. The sequence goes on from NZ_CP159981.1 coordinate 2,223,988, forward strand.
ATGGCGCTCGCGTTTACACGGTCCATCTGCCTGGTGGGACTGGGCGGTCACGTGGTCGACGTGGAGGCCCAATCGGCGCCGGGACTTCCCGCCGTGACCCTGGTGGGCCTACCCGATGCCGCACTGAGGGAGGCCAAGGAGCGGGTGCGGGCGGCGATCTCATCCATTCGGGTCGGCTGGAAGGAAATGCGCACCACCGTCAACCTGTCCCCGGCCGGGGTGCCGAAGGCCGGCACCGCTTTCGACCTGGCGTTGGCCGTGGCCATGCTCGGCTCCCAGGGGCTACTGAGAGCGGAGCGGGCCCGCAACGTGGTGCACCTGGGCGAGCTGGGCCTAGACGGCAGGCTCCTGCCGGTTCGAGGCATCCTGCCGGCGGTTAGCGTGGCCGCCAGTCACGGCTATCGGCAGGTGATGGTGCCCGCGGCGAACGCCCAGGAAGCGCAGTTGATCCCCGACGTAGAGGTGGTGGCGGTAGAACACCTGGCCGACGTCGTCACCCACTACGGCGGACACCCGGGCAATAGACCAAGCAGACCGGCGGCAGCAGAGGGGAACGCGGGGGACCACCGGGCCACCGGTGGGCAGGCGGGCGCGCAGGCATCCCCCCAAGGCGTCGGGGGCAGCGAGCCCGATCTCAGCGACGTGGTGGGACAGGCGCACGCCCGCCGCGCCCTGGAGATCGCCGCAGCCGGCGGGCACCACCTGTTCCTGCTGGGCAGCCCGGGGGCGGGCAAAACGATGCTGGCCGAACGCTTACCAGGCATCATGCCACCACTAGAACGCAAGGACGCGCTGGAGGTCACGGCCCTGCACTCGCTGGCCGGGACCCTGATCCGGCCCAGCCTCATGACAACGCCGCCGTACCAGGCACCCCACCACAGCGCCACCATGCCGGCGATCCTAGGCGGAGGCTCCGGAATGCCCCGCCCGGGTGCAGCCAGCCTCGCCCACGCCGGGGTGCTTTTCCTGGACGAGGCCCCGGAGTTTGCGGCCCGGGTGCTGGACAGCCTGCGCCAGCCGATGGAATCGGGGCAGATCACCCTGCACCGCTCCGCCGGGACCGCCACCTACCCGGCGCGCTTCCAACTGGTCCTGGCCGCCAATCCCTGCCCGTGCGGAAACGCCCTATCCGAAACCCAGACCTGCCAGTGCAAGCCGATGGAACGCAGACGCTACGCCGCCCGGCTCTCCGGACCACTGCTGGACCGGGTGGACATGCAGGTCGTAGTCCAACCGGTCAGCGCCACGGACCTGCGCAGCGGTGCCGGGGAACCCAGCGCCCAGGTGGCCGCGCGCGTCAGCGAGGCCCGGCGCAGGGCCGCGCACAGGTGGAAGGACCACCCCTGGCGGCAAAACTCCCAGATCCCGGGCTCGTTCCTGCGGTCGGAGGCGGGCGGTCTCAGCCCGATCTCCCGCCGCCTGTTGCGCGCGTGGATGGAGTCAAGCGGCGCCTCGCTGCGCGCGGTGGATCGGGTGCTGCGGGTGGCGTGGACAGCCGCAGATCTGGACGGTAGCCCGAGCGTGGGGGAGGCCCACCTGGCTGCCGCCTTCAACATGAGGATGGGGGGACACGATGGAATGGTCGCAGCGTGAGGGCAGCGCCCGCGCCGGGGGCGGCGAGGGCGCTGCCGGGAGCGAGACGGGGAAGACCGGGATCACCGACCAGCTGGAACCGGCGTTGGTGTGGGGGCGGCTCACCGAGCCAGCAGACACCGCCGCCTCCGTGCTCATCGAAGCCACCTCGTACGGCCAGGCCCTTGAACTGGTGCAGGCAGGGCTGAACGGTCAAGACGCCCTCGCCATGACCGGGCAGGGCAGCGTCGCGCAGTGGGAGAGAGCCATCAGACGATGGACCACCCGCCTGGAAGGCCAGGACCCGGCAGCTTGGGTCAGGCGGGATCTGCGCGCAGGAGACGTACTGGGCGCCCAGTTCATCTACCGGGGACACCCGCTCTACCCGCCGGCCATGGCAGACCTGGGGCACGCCGCGCCCCTGGGCCTGTGGGTGCGCGGCCGGGCCGAACTACTCTCCGCCCCCGCTAGCGTCGCGCTGGTGGGCACCCGCGCCGCGACCGCCTACGGGGAGCGCGTGGCAACGCGACTGGCGGAAGAACTGTGCACCACGCGCCCCGACCTGGCGGTGGTCTCCGGTGGCGCCTACGGCATCGACGCCTGCGCCCACGCCGGCGCGCTCGCGGTTGACGGCAACACAGTCGCCTTCCTGGCCGGGGGACCAGACCGGCTCTACCCGGCGGGAAACACCGCCCTCCTGGAACGAATAGTTCGCCACGGTGCGGTGGTGAGCGAACTGCCGCCGGGCTCGGTTCCCTCCCGGGTGAGGTTCTTGCAGCGCAACCGCCTCATCGCCTGCGCGGGAGCCACCGTCGTGGTGGAGGCCGCCGCCCGGTCCGGCGCCGCCAACACCGCCTCCCACGCGGCGGAGATCGGGCGCAGCGTCGGCGCCGTGCCGGGCAACGTGACCTCGCAGCTTTCGGCGGGCTGTCACCGGCTGATCCGGTCCGGGGCCACGCTGGTGACGAGTGCGGCCGAGATACTGGAGTTGTTGCCCCATGCCGGGTGGGCGCTGGAGGAGGAAGCAGGCAGCCCCAACGACCAGCTCCTAGACGGGCTGGATTCCTCCGGGCGGGCGGTGCTCGACGCGCTGCCGACGCGTGCCAGCTCCACGCTGGAGCAGATCGCCAGGCGGGCAGGGCTGGGGCCGCCGGAGGTGGAGACAACCCTGGCGTTGCTGGAGATGCTCGGCAAGGTCAGGCGTGCCGAGGGTTACCCGCCGCGCTGGGCGCGGGCCTAGGCTCGGCGGCTGCTACCTAGGTCTGGTGCCCACCTCATAGGCCGGCGCCTGCTGCAAGGACTGGGCTGCTACTGCAAGGACTGGGCTGCTGCTGCAAGGACTGGGCTGCTGCTGCATAGGATGGGCGCCATGACGGCAGGCAGCGAGGCGGTGAGCAGCGGCGAGGAACTGCGCCGCTTTATTGCTCACCTGTCCGCCACGCGCTCCCTTTCCCCGCACACCGTGCGGGCTTACCAGGCCGACGTGTGCTCCCTCTACCAGAGCCTGGGAGTCCAGCCGGACGAAGCGCTCCACCTAGACCTGCCCGGGCTGCGGCTATGGCTCGCCGAGCTGGACGCGGCCGGGCTCTCCCGCGCCACCCTTGCCCGCCGCGTGGCGGCCGTGCGCACCTTCAGCGCGTGGCGGGTGCGGGCCGGCCTGGCCCCCACCGACCCGGCCGCCCGCCTGCGTGGCCGCAAGGCCGCCAACACCGTCCCCACGGTGCTCACGGACTGCGCCGCCCAGGCGCTCCTGGACACGGCCAAGGAACTGGCCGCCGGGGGAGAGGCGATCGCCACGCGCGACTGGGCCGTGTGCGAACTGCTCTACGGCGCCGGCGTGCGTGTCGCCGAGCTCTGCGCCCTCAACCTCGCCTCGCTCTCCCTCCACGAGCGCACGGTTCGCGTCATGGGAAAGGGCGGCAAGGAGCGGGTGGTTCCCTTTGGGGCTCCCGCAGCAGACGCGCTCGCCGCCCACCTCGCCAAACGCAGCGCGGCCCCCAGCTCCGCCGACGCCCGCGACGCGCTGTTCCTGGGTGCGCGCGGGGGCAGGTTGGACCCCAGGACGGTGCGGCGCGTCCTAGACAAGCTCACCCGCGCCGCCGGGGTGGCGGCCATCAGTCCGCACGGCCTGCGCCACTCGGCCGCCACCGGGCTGCTGGCCGGGGGAGCGGACCTGCGCAGCGTGCAGGAGATCCTGGGGCACTCCTCCCTGCAGACCACGCAGCGCTACACCCACGTCACCGCGGAGCGTCTGCGCGCCGCCTACAACCAGGCCCACCCGCGCGCCTGAGATTCTGCCGCGACCCAAACGCGGGCACGCGGCCCGCCCGGACCGCAGAATGGACTGAGCGCCCAGGACACTGGAGGAAGTGGGTGCGGCAGTTTGGACGGGGCGATCCGAGCGGGGGAGAAGTGAGAATAGAACACGTTGCGCTTTACGTGAATGACCTGGAGGCCGCCCGGGACTTCTTTGTCACCTACCTGGATGGCAGCTCCAACGAGCTCTACCACAACAGGAACACTGGCTTTCGTTCCTATTTCCTCAGCTTTGCTGATGGGGCGAGGGTGGAGGTAATGACCAGGCCAGACATGGTTGACGCGGAGAAGGCATTGACCCGAACCGGTTACGCCCACATCGCCTTTTCCGTGGGCAGTGCTGCCCGAGTAGACGAACTCACAGCCTGGCTGAAGGCGGACGGCTACGAGGTCGTGAGCGGTCCCCGGACCACGGGAGACGGCTACTACGAGAGCTGCGTGGTCGCGGTTGAAGGAAACCAAATCGAGATCACGGTCTGACCTCTCTCGCCCTCGCCGGGAGCCGGGAAAGCCTGCCGGCGTGCGGCCCGCGTGGTGCGCGCCTCCAGCTCCACCGAGGCGGCGGGAAAACCCCGCCGCCGCGAACTTCCCGGCCCAGTCGAATCACCAGACGGGCTTTAGCACGATGGGCGGGCGCAGCAGCCGCATCGGGTCTATGTAGCGCTGTCCGATGCGCGCGCCCCAGTGCAGGCCGTCCCCGCCGTCTATCTCCGCGCGATGCCCGGCGGCCAGCACCCCAATGAATTGGCCGGTCGCCACCACCTGCCCCGCCACCACGCCGGCCTCCACGGGCTCGTAGGTGGTACGCACCCCGTCGGCGTGGTCGATCGAAACCACCGGCTTGCCGGCCACCTTCCCGGCGAACGCGACCACTCCAGCCCCGGCGGCCGCTACCTCTTGCCCGGCACTCGCCGCCAAGTCCACGCCCCGGTGCCCCGGCGACCACGGATCTGGCCCGACCTCGAAGGCTCGCAGCACCGCGCCCGGGACTGGTCGACGGTATGACACCGCTGCCCGCGCTCCGGCCGCCTCGAACTGTGGCGGCACTGCTTCGGAGCGGGCGGCAGGGACGTCGGCCACCAGCAGCAGCACGCAGGTCGCCAGCAGGGCGAGGAGGCGGCGGGACCGGTCGGCTCGGCGGGCGCGGGGCGAGGCCGAATGGTGGGACGTAGTGGCGGGCATGCCCCCACCCTCGCGCGCAGGCCCCGCTTCGAGGCAGGCGTGTCGCGCACGGACCGCCCGGCAGGGAATTCCACAGTACGACGCGCCGCCGGCCCTCGAACAAGCGCGCCCGCTACTTAAATTTCCCGGAGATGAGGCAACCTATCTGTCGCCGTATTCCAGGAACTCACCTTCAAACAGAGGGCGCCCCTGAGGGTCAAGATAGGAGGCGATAATATCTTCTAGTGGTTCTCCGGCGAAGTGTGAAAACCTGGTTGGCCGGCCGAGTTCGCTGTACGACTTCAATCGTGCGGGTATCCGTCCGTGCTTTGCGTGCTCCAGGACGTAAAGAGAGTCGCCGATGCGTTGAATGGTGTATCCGGGTTTTGGGGTCTGGCCCCAGCGGATCCAGTCAAACTCTGCCAAATTGTTCTTACTTCGGTAGTCCGCCCCGATGAATGTGGCAACATACTTTTCGGCGAGGTTTAGGTCGGTTGTAAAAAAGTAGAAGTCTGGCTGGTCTAGTCGCTCGTATGAACCAATGCAGTACTCGCCGTTTTGAAATATTAATTGGAGGGTGGTGGGGTCTAGGTAGCGGAATTTGTAGCCATCTGGCAACTCTGCAATGGCGGCGTCGGGAGATAGCTGCTCAATGAATGAGTGAAGGGTACTGCTTACTTTGAAATCGGCCATATCGTAATAGCTTTCATGTCGACTAGTTGTTCCATGGTGAATACTGCTTTCCCCCTCAGGAAGCGGAGTTGTGTCGCTCCGCCTGGGTATCCCAGGCTGGGTGCCACTGTGGATACCTCGATGGTAAAGCCGCTTGGGAGGTTTGCAAGTCCGAATTGTCTATACTCTGCTTCCAGGGAGGGTAGGCTAGATTCCTCTAGCCTCGAAACTGAAGACTCTGCCGTCCTTCACTGCGGCGAACCATTTTCCGTCGGGTTTCCCAACCCGGTCTATGATGTCTCCGTAGCGCTCAATGTATTGCTTAGGGGTAAGTCGTTGTTTGCTTCCAGCAACTTCTGTCGGATTGGTCCACCTGAAGTCGAACTCTCCGGGGCCTGTTCGGTACAGTTGATTCCATTCTTCCGGATTCTTGATCCGTCTGCCGAACCGGCGTCCGTAGGGGGATTTTGATGCTAGGAGGTCTCGGCCCTTGGTTCCTGGTTGGAGGGTCTTGCCCCTGACGTAGAGGTTCTTCCTGTTGGCGGCGATGCGTAAGCGCTGCCCGAACTTCAGCAACGCATCGCGCGCACCGGGCGGGATGGCGCTTTTGGCGAAGGTTAAGAACGCGCCCTTCAGTCCACCAGCAGCTTTGAGTGCCCCACCAAAGTTCTTCAGGGCCTTGAGTGAGGAGACTGCGCCGCGTAGTCCGCCTAGACCGATGCAGCCCAGGGCGGCGAAGCCCACGGAGAGGAGGGCTTCGCCCCAAGTCTTCTCGCCACCCAAGGCCAGGCCGATGTTCGCTAGTGCAGCCACGATCCCAGCGATCCCAGCAATAACCGCTAGCGCTTGCCCCAGTACCGGAACCCAGCACAACACCAGAGCCAAGATGCCGGCGATGGCGGCGACCCACTCAGCGATGGCGGCGATCCAGCCCAGGACCTTAGCGCCCCAGTTCTCCCACCAGCCATCATTGAGCCCATCGGTGGTGGTTGCCCGCTGGATGGCGTCAATAGCGTTCTGCGCGGCTCGATCCCGGTCCGCAACAGCGGCCTGGACCACCCGGACCTGATTATCAATCCGCTCCTGTGCGGCCGCCGCCTCCTGTCCAGCACTATTAGCTAGCCGCGTGTAGCGCACCTGCTGGTCATGCCCATAGCCGCTGTCGTCGTCGGCGCCCGCGTAGTCGTCGGCCCGGTCTTGGTAGTAGCGCTTTATTGCGGGCCTCATCGCGCTCCCACTTGGCCTGCCTGGCCGCATACAAAGCACTCAGCGTGTCGGTCTGCACCCGGTCCAACGCAGCCGAATAAGTCTCCAACGCCTCCCCAGCCGCGCGATAACGCCCCTCTGCTCTACCAATCCCGTCTAGCAGGGTGTCACGCTGCTCCAGCAGCGCGGTGACACTCTCGGCCCGCGAGCTTGCCCCAGCTTCCAGCGCCCGCAGGTTGTCGGCGCAACGCTTGATCGCATCAGCCATACCCCGATACCGCTCCGCCCCGCTGCGCACCACCACCGGATCCCCCGGAGTCGGATCACCACCCAACCCCAGAGCACTCCAATCAGAAGGCCGCACACTCACCAAATGCCTCCGATGGTCAGCTCACAGCGAGCTACATGGTCATTAGGGAACTCTGGCAAAGATAGTCCGTTGCCGGAGTAGTTTCTATGTCTGCAAGCGCTCTGGGGATAGGAGCTTCTATGCCATTGACAGGTGAGTGGTGGCGTGGCGTCTAGCGATGATAGCGCTGGGGAAGGCGGTGTGCTCATAACTACGGGGGGGCGCCCCGCTGGTCTTGAAAACTGACGATCCCTTGCCTAACTCGTCGACCCCACCTGAACCTCGACGACTTTGACTGAGGTTTTACCTGGATGGGCCGACCGTCATCGGCGTGTAGAGGGCTGTCCGGATAAAGGAAGTAGTATCAGGATTTGGCGCGCAGGCCCCGCTTCGAGGCAGGAGCGTGGCGCACGGACGCCCCCGCAGGGAAATCCACAGCCCGACGCGCCGCCGGCCCGTGCACAAGCGCGCCCGGGGCAGCCCAACCTCCCGCGCCCCGCGCCCCGCGCCACCCCTGTGAGCCATCTCGCAGCGGCCCGGCGGATTCTGGGCGCGGCGGGAATTGAGGCGTCGCAACGCCCACCTGTAGACTCTGCCTGCACCCCTCGGGGTGACTTCGCGCGCCCGCACGCCGGCAGAACGCCGGGGTAACCGGCAAAACGCCGGGAGCAGAGGTGTGGTCCCCTCGGGGTGGCCGCTGCTCGCAGGCGCCAGGAAGGTGCAATTCCGCACCGCTCAACCACTAACGGGCCCTAGGGCCCCCGAATGGCCTCCTGCCTTAAGGTGGCCGCGAAAGGACGTGCAATGGCCGTCGTGACCATGCGTCAGCTCCTGGAGTCCGGTGTCCACTTTGGTCACCAGACCCGCCGTTGGAACCCGAAGATGAAGCGCTTCATCCTCACCGAGCGCAACGGCATCTACATCATCGACCTGCAGCAGACCATCGCGGACATCGACTCCGCTTACGAGTTTGTGAAGCAGACCGTCGCCCACGGCGGCACCATCCTGTTCGTCGGCACCAAGAAGCAGGCCCAGGAGGCCGTTGCCGAGCAGGCTCAGCGCGTGGGCATGCCCTACGTCAACGAGCGCTGGCTGGGTGGCATGCTGACCAACTTCTCCACCGTCTCCAAGCGTCTGCAGCGCCTGAAGGAGCTGGAGCAGGTTGACTTCGAGGACGTGGCCGGTTCTGGCCGCACCAAGAAGGAGCTCCTGCTCATGCAGCGCGAGTTCGAGAAGCTGTCCCGCACCCTGGGCGGCATCCGTGACATGGCCAAGGTTCCCTCCGCTCTGTGGGTCGTTGACACCAAGAAGGAGCACCTGGCCATCTCTGAGGCTCGCAAGCTCAACATCCCCGTGGTGGCCATCCTGGACACCAACTGCGACCCGGACGAGGTTGACTACCGCATCCCCGGTAACGACGACGCCATCCGCGCCGTCGGCATCCTCACCCGCGTGATCGCCGACGCCGCCGCTGAGGGCCTGGTTGCCCGCTCCGGCGCCAAGGGCGGCGACGCTGCCGAGCCGCTGGCTGAGTGGGAGCGCGAGCTGCTGGGTGCGGACGACGCTGCCGCCCCGGCCGCCGAGGCTGTCGAGGCCGCCACCGAGGCCCCCGAGGCCGCCACCGAGGCCCCTGCCGCCGAGCAGGCCTGAGAAAGGACCCATTAACAATGGCGAACTACACCGCTGCTGACATCAAGGCGCTGCGCGAGAAGACCGGCGCCGGCATGATGGACGTCAAGAAGGCCCTGGACGAGGCCAACGGCGACGCCGAGAAGGCCATCGAGATCATCCGCGTTAAGGGCCTGAAGGGCCTGACCAAGCGCGAGGACCGCGCCACCTCCGCCGGCCTGATCGTGGCCGACGTGGTGGAGGCCGAGGGCGGCAAGGTTGGCTACCTGGTCGAGATCAACTCCGAGACCGACTTCGTTGCCAAGAACGAGAAGTTCATCTCCTTCGCCGAGTCCGTGCTGGCCGCCGCCGTGGCCGCCGAGGCCGCCGAGCTGGACGCCCTGCTGGCCGCCCCGCTGGGTGAGCGCACCGTGAAGGACGAGCTGGACGAGCTCGCCTCCGTCATCGGTGAGAAGATCCAGGTTCGTCGCGTCGCCCGCCTGGCCGGCGAGGACGTGGCCCTGTACCTGCACAAGACCGCCAAGGACCTGCCCCCGCAGGTTGGTGTGCTGGTGGCCTCCACCGGCGCCGCCAACACCGTGGCGCGCGACGTGGCGATGCACATCGCCGCCTACACCCCGAAGTACCTCACCCGTGACGAGGTGCCGGCCGACGAGGTTGCGCACGAGCGTTCCGTGCTGGAGGAGGCCACCCGCGCCGAGGGCAAGCCGGAGGCGGCTCTGCCCAAGATCGTGGAGGGCAAGCTGAACGGCTTCTTCAAGGAGATCGTGCTGCTGGACCAGCCCTACGCCAAGGACCCGAAGGTGTCCGTGGGTAAGGTCGTGGAGGAGACCGGCGGCACGCTGACCGGTTTCGCCCGCTTCCGCGTGGGTGTCTGATTCCCCTTCGGTGGCCCCGTCCAGTTTCTTGGGCGGGGCCACCGCCATGTTCGGCCCCAGGGCCTTAAAGTAGGTAGGACGAAAGGTAGGCCATGACTGAAGTAGCTGCGCAAGAAGACAAGAAGGTACGTCGGGTTCTGCTCAAGCTCTCCGGTGAGATGTTCGGAGGCGGCAAGATCGGCCTGGACCCGGATGTGGTCTCAGACGTGGCCCAGCAGATCGCGGAGGCGGTGCGTCAGGGCGTTCAGGTGGCCATCGTGGTGGGCGGCGGGAACTTCTTCCGTGGCGCCCAGCTGGCGGAGCGGGGCCTGGAGCGCTCCCGCGCCGACTACATGGGCATGCTGGGTACCGTGATGAACGCGCTGGCGCTGCAGGACTTCCTGGAGAAGGCGGGCGTGGTCACCCGCGTGCAGACGGCGATCACGATGGGACAGGTGGCCGAGGCCTACATCCCGCTGCGCGCCATTCGCCACATGGAAAAGGGGCGCGTGGTCATCTTCGGTGCAGGCGCGGGCATGCCCTACTTCTCCACCGACACGGTGAGCGCCCAGCGCGCGCTGGAGACCCGCTGCTCCGAGCTGTTGGTGGGCAAGAACGGCGTGGACGGCGTCTACACGGCCGATCCGCGCGTGGACCCGGAGGCGAAGAAGCTGGACTACCTCAGCTACAGCGACGCCCTGACCCAGGGGCTGAAGGTCGTGGACGCTGCGGCCTTCTCCCTGTGCATGGAGAACAACCTGTCCATGCGCGTTTTCGGGATGAACGAGCCGGGTAACGTCACCCGTGCGCTTTTGGGTGAGACAATTGGAACTCTAGTGACCGCGAAGGGAGCAGCTCAGTGATCGAAGAAGCCATGCTTGAGGCCGAGGAGAAGATGGACAAGGCAGTGGGGGTGGCCCGCTCCGAGTTCGCGGCCATCCGCACCGGGCGCGCCAACGCGGCCATGTTTACCTCCATCGAGGTTGACTACTACGGCGCCCCGACGCCGCTGCAGCAGCTGGCCACCATCAACATCCCCGAGGCCCGCACGGTCCTCATCTCTCCCTTCGACCGCTCCGCGACGAACGAGATCGTCAAGGCGATCCGCGACTCCGACCTGGGCGTGAACCCGACCGACGACGGTCAGGTGATCCGCGTGGTGCTGCCGGCCCTGACCGAGGAGCGCCGCCGCGAGTACGTCAAGCTCGCCAAGGCCAAGGCTGAGGAGGCGCGCGTCTCCGTGCGCGGTATCCGCCGCAAGGCCAAGGAGGAGCTGGACCGCATCGCCAAGGACGGCGAGGCCGGCGAGGACGAGTGCGCCCGCGCGGAGAAGGAGCTGGAGGTGGTCACCAAGGCCCACATCGAGCAGATCGACGAGGCCCTGGCGGTCAAGGAATCCGAGCTGCTGACGGTCTGACCCGTTGAATAAGCAATCCGCTACCACCGGCCTGGCGTCGCGCGCGCCAGGCCGGTGGCGTGACCGCTTCTACCGGGTGGTTGCCCCGCCACCCACCCAGAACCGACCGCCGCTGCCCGCTACCCGCAAGGCCGGGCGCAACCTGCCGGCCGCCATCGGCGTGGGCCTGGTGCTGGTGGCGCTGATCGCCGTGACGCTGTGGATCCACAAGGTGGCGTTCCTGGTGCTGATGAGCTCGGCGATTTGCCTGGGCCTGTGGGAGCTGGCCGGGGCCGTGGCCCGCGTTGGCGTGATGCTGCCGCTGCCGCCGCTGTGGCTGGGCACCTTTGCCACGGTGGGGGCGGCCTACTACCTGGGGCCGGAGGCGATGTTCGCCGCCTTCGTGGGCACGGTGGGAGTGAGCGTGGCCTGGCGCCTGCTCTACGACGCCACCGCGCGCGCGATCCGTGACGCCACCGTGGCGGTCTTCGCGGCCGCCTACCTGCCGCTGATGGCGGGCTTCGTGGCCCTGCTCATCTCCCCACCGCAGGGCATCTGGTACGTGCTCGTGTTCGTGGGGATCACGGTGGCCAACGACGTGGGCGGCTACGCGGTAGGTGTCCTGTTCGGGCGCCACGCCTTCGCCCCCTCGATCAGCCCCAAGAAGTCCACGGAGGGCCTGCTGGGTTCCTTCGCCTTCGCCATCGCCCTGGCCCTGCCTTCCGTGCTGGCCCTGGGGGGCCAGTGGTGGCAGGGGGTGGCGCTCGGCATCCTGGGGGTGGTGGCCGCCACGACGGGCGACCTGGCTGAATCGCTCATCAAGCGGGACGTCGGACTTAAGGACATGGCCTCGACGCTGCCCGGTCATGGCGGAATAATGGACCGCTTGGATTCGTTGCTTTTGACCGCGCCTGTTACTTACTTGCTACTACCGATGGGATTGGGGGGATGATGGCCGACGTTGCCGCCAGCGCCCGCGCTAGGGACGCCGCCCGCCGCACAGGCACGCAGAGGCAGGTCCGTCCCACCGACCAGCCGCCGGAGGGCGCGACTCACCCGGGTGCGCGCCCGCAGCTGAGCTTCTCCGTCCCCAGGCGTGGCAAGGCACCCAGCCACCTGGCGGACCTGAGCCTGGCCGAGCGCAAGAGTGCGCTGAAGGAGGCGGGACTGCCCGCGTTCCGGGCCGACCAGATCTCGCGGCACTACTTTGGCCACCTCACCGCCGCCGCCTCCGACATGACTGACCTGCCGGCCGCCTCGCGCGAGGCGCTGGTGGGGGAGCTGCTGCCCCAGTTGGTCTCGCCGGTGCGCGTGCTGACCGCAGACAAGGGAGCCACGCTCAAGCACCTGTGGAGCCTGCACGACGGGGTGCGCGTGGAGAGCGTGCTGATGGGCTATAGGGACCGCACCACCCTGTGCGTGTCCTCCCAGGCCGGCTGCGGCATGGCCTGCCCGTTCTGCGCCACCGGCCAGATGGGTTTGACCCGCAATCTCTCGACCGCGGAGATCGTGGAGCAGGTGCGCATCGCGGCCGCCGCCTCTCGGGACGGGGACCTCACCACCGGCCCGGCCCGGCTGTCCAACATCGTGTTCATGGGCATGGGGGAGCCGCTGGCGAACTACAAGGCCGTGCTCGGGGCGGTGCGGCGCCTGACCGCCCCGGTCCCGGAGGGATTCGGGATGAGCGCCCGCTCCATCACGGTCTCCACGGTGGGACTGGTCCCGGCTATCCGCAAACTGGCGGGGGAGGGCATCCCCGTGCGCCTGGCGGTCTCCCTGCACGCCCCGGACGACGACCTGCGCAACGACCTGATCCCGATCAACTCGCGCTGGAAGGTGCCGGAGCTGCTGGACGCGGCCTACGACTACTTCGAGGCCACGGGGCGGCGCGTGTCCATCGAGTACGCGCTGATCAAGGACATGAACGATCACCAGTGGCGCGCGCAGCTGCTGGCGGACGAGCTGCTCTCGCGCGGCAGGGGATGGGCGCACGTGAACCCGATTCCCCTGAACCCGACCCCGGGCTCCATCTGGACCGCCAGCGAGCCCGATGTGATGGAAACATTCGTGGAGACGTTGCGCAGCGCGGGCATTGCCACCACGATTAGAGATACGCGCGGCAGCGACATTGATGGTGCGTGTGGCCAGCTGGCCACCGAGGTGTTGCAGCAAGAAAGGGAACGCTTGTGAGCGATCTGTTTGCCACTGTGGGCAAGCTTTCCAGCGGCTACGGCCGGCTCCAGGTTGACGAGTTCTTTGCTCGTGCCCGGCAGGCATACGAGGCGGGCAGCGAGGGCGATGGGGCCTTCACCGCCCGCACGGTTCGAAACGCCACCTTCCCGATCACGCGGGGTGGCTACAACATGGGCGAGGTGGACGAGGCACTGGACCGCATCGAGAGCGCGTTCGTGCAGCGCGAGCGCGCCGAGTACATCGCGGTGCACGGGCGCCAGTCCTGGCTGGACAACGTGGCCGAGCGCGCCAAGCGCCTCTACCCGCGCCTGCTGCGCCCGGCGGGCGAGCGTTTCGCCCACCCGGCCAAGGGGCGCGGCTACAAGGCCAGCGAGGTGGACGCCCTGTGCGACCGGCTCACCGCCTACTTTAACGAGGGCCGCTCGATCACCTCCTCCGAGCTGCGCTTTGCGGCCTTCACCTCCGCGCGGGGCGAGGCCGCCTACGCGGAGGCGCCGGTGGACGCGTTCCTGGCCGCCGCCGTCGAGGTGCTTCTCTGCGTTGAGTGAGCAGGTAGGCCCCGTAGTCATCCTGGGATCGACCGGTTCGATCGGCACCCAGGCGCTGGACGTGCTCTCGCGCTGCGCCCCGCACGTTGGTGTGGAGGCCCTGGCGGCCGGCGGGAACAACCTGGGCCTGCTGGCGAGCCAGGCGGCGGCAACCGGCGCGCGCGTTGTGGGCGTGGCCACCGGCAGTGCGGCGCAGGTGCGCGCGGCCATCGAGGCGGCGGAGGACGCCGCCGGCCTGCCCCGCGTTGAGCGCGAGATCCTGGTTGGCCCGCACGCGGCCGCCGACGTTGCCGCCTGCCGCCCGGACGGGGTGGTGCTCAACGGCATGTCCGGCTCGATCGGGCTGGGCCCCACCCTGGCTGCCCTGGAGGCGGGCGCGGACCTGGCGCTGGCGAACAAGGAGTCCCTGGTGGCCGGGGCCGCCCTGGTGCGCCGGGCTTCCAGGCGCCCCGGGCAGATCCGCCCGGTGGACTCCGAGCACTCGGCGATGTGGCAGGCCCTGGCCGCAGGCAAGCACAGGCGCGGCCTGGTGGCGCAGAGCGTGGACGGCAGTAGCGAGGTGGCCAGGCTGATCCTGACCGCCAGCGGCGGGCCGTTTCGCGGCAGGAGCCGCGCCGAGCTGGCTAACGTGAGCGCCCAGCAGGCCCTCAACCATCCCACCTGGGACATGGGGCCGGTGGTCACCATCAACTCCTCCACCCTGATGAACAAGGCGCTGGAGCTGATCGAGGCGCACGTGCTCTTCGACGTGGCCCCGGAGCGGATCACGGCGGTGGTGCACCCGCAGAGCGTCGTCCACTCGGCCGTAGAGTTCGTGGACGGCTCCACGATCGCCCAGGCCTCCCCGCCGGACATGTGCCTGCCCATCGCGCTGGGCCTGTCCGCCCCGCAGCGCTGGGCCGGCGCCGCCGCCCCCTGTGCTTGGGACGCCCCGGTCAGCTGGACCTTCGAGCCCCTGGACGAGGTCACTTTCCCAGCGGTGCGCCTGGCGCGCCAGGCGGTGGCGGCCTCATCCACCCACCCGGCCGTGTTCAACGCCGCCAACGAGGAGGCGGTGGACGCCTTCCTGTCCGGGCGGTGCGGCTACCTGGAGATCGTGGACACGGTGCAGGCCGTGCTGGAGGCCTGGGAACACCCCGGTGAGCCGCGCGACCTGGCGGACGTCACGGAGGTAGAGCGCCACGCCCGCGCGGCGGCCCGCGAGCGGTTGCAGCGAAATTCCACTAGCCTCGCATAGGCCCGCACCCGCGGGCGAGGTGGGAAGGAAGCGCCTTGTACGTGCTGGGAATTGTGCTGCTGATCGTTGGCCTGTTGGTCTCGGTGGCGCTACACGAGTTCGGTCACCTGATTCCGGCCAAGCTGTTTGGCGTCAAGGTGCCGCAGTACTTCGTGGGCTTCGGGCACACCCTGTTCTCGCGCCAGATCGGGGGAACCGAGTACGGGGTCAAGGCCATTCCCCTGGGCGGATTCGTGCGGCTGGTGGGCATGTACCCGCCGGCGCGCACCCCGGACAAGCCCGCGCGCGACGGCGGCGAATCGGCGGTGGCCGAGGCTCGCCGCGAGTCCCTGGCAGAGATCGCCCCGGGGGAGGAGCACCGCGCCTTCTACAACCTCAGCGTCCCGCGCAAGATCGCCGTCATGCTGGGCGGGCCGCTCATGAACCTGGCCCTCGCGGCCGTGTTGATGATCGTGGTGTTCGTGGGCATCGGCATGCCCACCCACAACTCCGCCCAGCTGGGCAACGTCATGGCCTGCCTGCCGGCCTCCTACGCCCCCGGTGAGGGCGCCCCCTCCAGGCAGAGCCCCGCGCCCCAATGCCAGTCCGGCGAGCTGGCGGGCCCGGCCGCGCTGGCCGGCCTGCAGGCGGGGGACAAGGTGATCTCCTGGAATGGCCAGAGCGTCACCGACTGGGCCAGCGTGCAGGCCGCCATCGCCGCCTCCCCGGCCGGCCAGAGCGCGAACGTGCAGGTGGAGCGGGGCGGGCAGCTGCTCACGCTGGCCGTCACCCCCGCCCTGGTGAGCATCGACGGGAAAGAACGCGCCTTCGTGGGGGTCAGCCCCGCCGTGGTCTACGAGCCGCAATCCGTGGGCGACGCCCTGCGCGCCACCGGCGAGGCCACCGTGGCCACCGCGGGGCTCATCGTGCGCCTGCCGGCGTTCATCGCCAACGCCGCCGGCGCCACCCTGGGCCTGACCGAGCGCGACCCGGGCGGCGTGATGGGCCTGGTTGGGATCGGCAGGGCCGCCGGCGAGGTCGCCAGCGCCGAGGGCGCGGGCGTGGACGCCTCCGCCCGCGTGGCCGGCTTCCTCACCCTGCTGGCCTCCCTGAACCTGAGCCTGTTCGTCTTTAACCTGCTGCCGATCCTGCCGCTGGACGGCGGCCACATCCTCGGTGCCCTCTGGGAGGGAGCGCGCAAGACCTTCAGGCGCGTCACCGGGCGCGGATACGCCGGCCCCACCGACACCGCCAGGCTGCTGCCGCTGACCACCGTCGTGGTTTACGCACTGGTCGGCTTGATGATCTTGTTGGTGGTGGCCGACGTCGTCGCGCCCGCCTTCTGACCGGTCAGGCCGCCGCGTCCGCCCACCATCTGCCCTGAAATGACGCGCCAAATCAAAGGTGCGGCCGGCGGAAAGGGGCAGCGGGCGGCAACGTCGTCCATCCATGGTCAGCACCACGGGCGGCAACAAGGGATAATGCTCGGCGTGAGTGCAATCAGTCTTGGTATCCCATCCGTCAAGGAAGCCGCCCCGGTGCTTAGCCCGCGCAAGCCCACCCGGCAGCTCATGGTCGGCAAGGTGGCGGTGGGTGGGGGAGCGCCCATCTCCGTGCAGTCGATGACCACCACCAAGACCCACGACATCGGCGCCACCCTGCAGCAGATCGCAGAACTCACTGCCGCCGGCTGCGACATCGTGCGCGTGGCCTGCCCCACCGACAAGGACGCCGATGCCCTCAAGGTGATCGCGGCCAAGTCCAACATCCCCGTCATCGCAGACATCCACTTCCAGCCCAAGTACGTCTTCCAAGCCATCGAGGCCGGCTGCGGTGCGGTGCGCGTCAACCCGGGCAACATCCGCAAGTTCGACGACCAGGTCAAGGAAATCGCCAAGGCCGCCAGCGACCACGGCGTGTCCATCCGCATCGGCGTCAACGCCGGCTCGCTCGACAAGCGCCTGCTGGCCAAGTACGGCAAGGCCACCCCCGAGGCGCTGGTGGAGTCCGCCGTGTGGGAGGCCTCCCTGTTCGAGGAGCACGGCTTCCACGACTTCAAGATCTCCGTCAAGCACAACGACCCCGTGGTCATGGTGCGCGCCTACCAGCTCCTCTCCGAGGCCGGCAACTGGCCCCTCCACCTGGGCGTTACCGAGGCCGGACCGGCCTTCCAGGGCACCATCAAGTCCTCCGTCGCCTTCGGCGCCCTGCTCAGCCAGGGAATCGGCGACACCATCCGCGTCTCCCTCTCCGCCCCGCCCGTGGAGGAGGTCAAGGTGGGCGCCCAGATCCTGGAGTCCCTCAACCTGCGCCCGCGCACCCTGGAGATCGTCTCCTGCCCCTCCTGCGGGCGGGCCCAGGTGGACGTCTACACGCTGGCAGAGGAGGTCACCGAGGGCCTCAAGGGCATGTCCGTGCCCCTGCGCGTGGCCGTCATGGGCTGCGTGGTCAACGGGCCGGGCGAGGCCCGCGAGGCCGACCTGGGCGTGGCCAGCGGCAACGGCAAGGGCCAGATCTTCGTGCGCGGAGAGGTCATCGAGACCGTGCCGGAGGATCAGATCGTCGAAACCCTGATCCGGCACGCCAACCGCATCGCGGAAGAGATGGGGCTGGAGGCCGGCGAGGGCGAGGTAGAGGTCACGCCCTTCACGCGCTAGCGGAAGGCAGCCGGGGCGGCTGCGGGCGGTGGCGCCGGAGTAAAATGGGCAAATCGTCTACGAAGAGGTTTTGCCGTGCTCGACCTGATGAGCTCCCTGTTCCTGCGCACGCTGCGCGAGGACCCCGCCCACGCCGAGGTGGCCAGCCACAAGCTGCTGGTCCGCGCCGGCTACATTCGCCGCTCCGCGCCGGGCATCTACACCTGGCTCCCGCTGGGCCTGCGCGTGCTGGGCAAGATCGAGGAGATCGTGCGCCAGGAAATGCGCCGCGCCGGCGCCCAGGAGGTGCACTTCCCGGCCCTGCTGCCGCGCGAGCCCTACGAGGTCACCGGGCGCTGGAGCGAGTACGGCCCCAACCTGTTCCGCCTCAAGGACCGCCGCGAGAACGACTACCTGCTGGCCCCCACCCACGAGGAGATGTTCACCCTCCTGGTCAAGGACCTCTACTCCTCCTACAAGGACCTGCCGGTCACCCTCTACCAGATCCAGACCAAGTACCGTGACGAGGCCCGCCCGCGCGCCGGCCTGCTGCGCGGCCGCGAGTTCGTCATGAAGGACGCCTACTCCTTCGACATCGACGACGCCGGCCTGGACGCCTCCTACGACGCCCAGCGCGAGGCCTACAAGGCCATCTTCACCCGCCTGGGTCTGGAGTACGTGATCGTCTCCGCCATGAGTGGCGCGATGGGCGGCTCCCGCTCCGAGGAGTTCCTGCACCCCTGCGAGATCGGCGAGGACACCTACGTGCGCTCCCCGGGCGGCTACGCCGCCAACGTGGAGGCCGTCACCACCGTGGTCCCGCCCGCCCAGGACTGGGCCGGCGCGCCCGAGGCCCGCGAGGTACCCACGCCGGGAGCCGCTTCCATCGGCGACCTGGTGGACTACCTCAACGAGCACGAGCCCGTGGAGGGCGGCTGGAGCGCCAGCGACACCCTGAAGAACATCGCCCTGACCGTGATCTCCCCGGCCGGCGAGCGCGAGGTCATCGTGGTCGGCATCCCCGGTGACCGCGGCATCGACCTGGCCCGCGTGGAGGCGGCCCTGAGCCCCAGCGCGGTGGAGCAGGCCAGCGAATCAGACCTGGCCAAGCACCCCGAGCTGGTGGTCGGCTACATCGGCCCCCAGGTGCTGGGCCCCAACTCTGCGGCCCGCGTGGTGGACGCCGACGGCAACCCCGCCGGCTCCGTGCGCTACCTGCTGGACCCGCGCGTGGTGGACGGCACCCGCTGGGTCACCGGCGCCAACAAGGTGGACACCCACGTGGTCGGCCTGGTCGCCGGGCGCGACTTCACCGCCGACGGCGTGATCGAGGCCGCCGAGGTGCTGGAGGGGGACATGGCCCCCGACGGCTCCGGCCCCCTCGAGCTGGCCCGCGGCATCGAGATCGGACACATCTTCCAGCTGGGCCGCAAGTACGCCAAGGCCCTGGACCTGACCGTGCTGGACCAGAACGGCAAGGCCACCGTGGTCACCATGGGCTCCTACGGCATCGGCGTCACCCGCGCCCTGGCCGCCCTGGCGGAGAACTACCACGACGAGTCCGGCCTGGCCTGGCCCATCCACGTCGCCCCCTACGAGGCCCTAGTGCTCGCCACCGGCAAGGGCGAGGAGATCTTCTCCACCGCCGCCAAGATCGCGACCGAGGCCAGCGACGCGGGCGTCGAGGTGCTCTACGACGACCGCGTCAAGGTCAGCGCCGGCGTGAAGTTCGCCGACTCCGAGCTGATCGGTGTGCCCTTCGTGCTCGTAGTCGGGCGCGGCCTGGCCGACGGCCAGGTGGAGCTGCGCAACCGGCGCACGGGCGAGGCCCGCGCCGTGGCCGTGGCCGACGCCGTGGCGGAGCTGAAGGCGGCCGTGGAGGCCGCCCGCGCCGAGGCAGGCGTGCCGGAGGCGACCCGCTGATGGCCATCCGGGAGATTCGCGTGATCGGAGACCCGATCCTGCGCACCGAGTGTGAGCGGATCCGGGACGTCAAGGACCCCCGCGTCAGGTCCCTGGTTGAGGACCTGCTGGAGACCGTGGACATGGACGGACGCGCCGGCCTGGCCGCCAACCAGATCGGCGTGGGCCTGCGCGCCTTCTCCTGGAACATCTACGGCGACATCGGCTACGTGCTCAACCCGGTCCTGGAGGAGGCCTCCATGGAGGAGCACTACCAGGACGGCGACGAGGGCTGCCTGTCCGTGCCCGGGCTGCACTTCCCGACCGAGCGGGCCTGGTACGCGCGCGTGCGCGGCGTCGACCTGGACGGCAAGGAGGTCGTGGTAGAGGGCGAGGAACTCATGGCCCGCTGCCTCCAACACGAGTGCGACCACCTGGACGGCAAGCTCTACATCGACCGCCTCAAGGGAAACGAGCGCCGCAAGGCCATGAAGGCAATCCGCTCCATGGGCTGGTAGCCAAAGGAGCGTCAGGCGGGGCCGAGGGGTAGACAACCCCTCGGCCCCGTGTTTTCATTTGGGACACACCGACATTCATCCTGACGGGTCCGGCTTGGGGAAGACGTACCCGAAAAGGAAGGCTCTGATCGTGACCGAGCAGACCACATGCGGTGTGTTCTTTGTGCACTCCATCCCGCGCGCCCTGTGCTCTCACGCGCAGTGGGCGCTCACCGACGTGCTCGGGTACTCCGTCCGGGTGGACTGGACCGCCCAGCCCCTAGGCGGCAGTGGGCTGGTGCGAGGGGAGTTCGGTTGGGTCGGACGCGTCGGCGCCGGGGCCGCCCTCGCCACCGCGCTGCGCGGCTGGGACCAAACCCGCTACGAGGTCACCGAGGACTGCACGGGCGCCTCCGTGGGAGGGCGCTGGTCTCACACCCCAGAGCTGGGAATCTTCCACGCCCAAACAGACCTGTACGGCAACACCGTGGTGCCAGAAAACCGCCTGCGCCTCGCGCTAGGGGCAGCAAGCCCCCAGGAGGTCCAGCGGGCCCTGTCCCTCGCCCTGGGCACGGCCTGGGATGTCGAACTGGAGCCCTATCGTTACGCCGGAGAAGACGCCCCAGTGAAGTGGGCTCACCGGGCCGGATGACGAGCTGACCGGCCCCTAGAGAACACGGCGATTGGAGAACACAAGCGGTGGGGGTGGCGGCAAGTAACGCGCTTGCCGCCACCCCCACCGGGTGTTTTCTTGGACTCAGGCTGCAGTGAATGCCAGGGCCACGTTGTGGCCGCCGAAGCCGAAGGAGTTGTTCAACGCGGCGCCGTCCCCGAGCTTGCGGTGCTCGCCCCGCACCAGGTCAATGCGCAGGTCGTCCTCCGGGTCCTCCACGTTGATGGTGGCCGGGGCCAGGCCCTCGCGCAGTGCCAGCACGGTCAGGATGGTCTCGAACGCGCCCGCGCCGCCCAGCAGGTGGCCGGAGACGGACTTGGTGGCGGAAACGGCGGCGTTAGGGGCCACGCGGGCGATCGCGTGGGCCTCCACGATGTCGCCCGCCGGGGTGGAGGTGGCGTGGGCGTTGACGTGCGCCACGTCCTTGCCGGTCAGCCCGGCCTTGCCCAGGGCCAGGCGCATGGCGGTCTCCTGGCCGGCACCGGTCGGGTCCGGCGGGGCGATGTCGAAGGCGTCGGCGGTCATGCCCCAGCCGGCCAGGACGGCGTGGACGCGGGCGCCACGCTTGGCGGCGTGCTCTGCGGACTCCAGCACCACCACACCGGCGCCCTCGGCCAGCACGAAGCCGTCGCGGGACTTGTCGTAGGGGCGCGAGGCGCTGGCCGGGTCGTCGGTGCGGGTGGACAGGGCACGCATGCGCGCGAACGCGGCCAGCGGCAGCGGGTGGATGGCGGCCTCGGAGCCGCCGCAGATCACCACGTCGGCGCGGCCCTCCTCGATCATCTGGGCACCGTAGGCGATGGCCTCGGCACCGGAGGCGCAGGCGGAGACCGGGGCGTGCGCGCCGGCCTTGGCGCCGAAGGCCACGGAGATGGTGGCGGCCGGGGAGTTACCCATCAGCAGGGGCACGGTCAGCGGCTTGACGCGGCGGGCGCCGTGGTCGCGGATGGCGTCCCAGCCGGACAGGATGGTGTGGACGCCGCCGATGCCGGTGCCGATCACCACGCCCAGGCGTTCGCCGTCCACCTCGGGGCTGCCGGCGTCGGACCAGGCTTCCTTGGCGGAGATGAGGGCGTAGCGGGCAACGAGGTCGGTGCGGTTTAGTTCCTTGGGGGAGAGCACCTCGGCCGGGTCCACCGCGACGGCGCCGGCGAAGTTGACCGGCAGCTCGTAGAGCTCAACCCAGTCGTTGTCGAGCGTCTTCACGCCCGAGCGTCCCTCCAGCAGAGCCTGCCACGTGGAGGCGACGTCGCCACCCAACGGGTTAGTGGTTCCCAGGCCGGTCACTACAACAGTCATGAGCGCTCCAAGTGGTCGGGCGGATTGGTGCCGCCGATTTGAGGGGAAGTTGAGAGATTGAGGGGCCGGTGCGCGGGCCGCCCTTGGTGATGGACGACGCCGCAGCACCGGCCTGCCGAATGAATCAGGCCTGAGCCTTGAGGATGTAGTTGACGGCGTCGCCGACGGTCACCAGGGAGGTGGCGTCCTCGTCGGGGATACGCACCTCGAAGCGCTCCTCGGCGGTGGCGACGATGGTCATCATGGACAGGGAGTCGACGTCCAGGTCGTCGGAGAAGGACTTCTCCAGCGTCACCTCGGCGACATCCACGCCGGTCTCCTCGTTGACGATCTCAGCCAGGCCAGCCAGGATCTCGTTCTCGGTTGCAGCCATTGCTACGCCTTTCTTGTTGGGTGCCGCTTATGCGGCGGGGGTAATCCGGGGCAGCTCCACCACCTGGGCCGCGTAGGCGAGCCCGGCGCCGAAGCCGATTTGCAGGGCGATCTCTCCGCCCTTGATCCTGCCGTCCCGGTACAGGGCCTGCGTGGCCAGCGGTACGGAGGCGGAGGAGGTATTTCCGGTCGTGACGATGTCGTCCGCCACGATGCAATCTTCTCGCAGGCCGATGCGCTGCGCCTGCTTTTCGATGATGCGCATGTTGGCCTGGTGCGGGATGAAGACGTCGATGTCCTCGGGGCGCAGCCCGGCGGCCTCGATGGCCCGCTTGGCGACCTCGGAGATCGTGAACGCCGCCCACTTGAAGACGCTGGGGCCCTCTTGTACCAGGGTAGGGCACTTCAGGTCCGGGTTGGCGGCGTAGTCCAGCCAGTTGCTGGTCTGGCCTACCAGGGCGGCCTTGTCGCCCTCCGAGCCCCACACGGAGGAGGCGATGCCTGCGGTGTCGGACGGGACCACCACGGCGGCGCCCGCGCCGTCCCCCAGCAGGAAGGAGATGGAGCGGTCGGTGGGGTCGATGAAGTCGGACAGGCGCTCGGCCCCGATCACCAGCACGCACTTGTTGGTGCCGGCGCGCACCAGGGCGTCGGCCTGGGCGATGCCGTAGCAGTAGCCGGCGCAGGCCGCGCTGATGTCCCACGCGGGCACCGGCCCGCAGCCCAGCTCGGCGGCGATGGCCGGGGCCAGGGCGGGGGTCTGCTCGAAGTGGGTGATGGTGGCCAGGATGACCCCGTCCACGTCCTTGGCGTCGACGCCGGCGGCGGCCAGCGCCTCCTTGGCGGCCTGCACGGACAGCCACAGCAGGCTCTCCTCCGGGGTGGCCCGCTTGCGGGTCACCATGCCGGTGCGCTGCTGGATCCACTCGTCGCTGGAGTTGATGGGCTCGATGATGTCTGCGTTGGGGACCACGCGCGAGCCGCGCACCCCGCCGATGCCGGCGATGCGAGAGCCGGCGCTTGCGGTAAAGGTCTTCACTTCTTCTCCTCGATGAGGGCGGCGGCGTCTGCGGGGGAGTTGACGGCGACTGCGCGAACGCCGGGCACGGCGCGCTTGGCGATGCGGGTGAGCACGCCGGCGGGGGCCAGCTCTACCAGCAGCTCGGGCTGGGCGGCGCTCATCTGCTGGCAGCAGGCGGTCCAGTCCACGGTGGAGGTGATCTGGTGGGCGATGCCCTCAGCCACGTCCGCGCCGCAGCTCAGCGTGGCGCCGCCCCGGTTGGACAGGAGCCGGATGGTCGGGTCGCGCAGCTCCAGGGCGGCCAGGGCCTCCTTGACCGGCGCCACGGCGGGGACCATGGCGGGGGAATGGAACGCGCCGTGCACCTCTAGGGCGATCACGCGGGCCTTAGCCGGCGGGTTCGCCGCCAGGGCCTCCAAGGCCGCGCGCTCACCGGCGGCGACGATCTGGCCCGGACCGTTCAGGTTGGCCGGGTGCGCGCCGGCGGTCTCGATGGCGGCGATGACCTCTGCGGGGTCTCCGCCCACCACGGCGCTCATTCCGGTCTGACCGGCCTCAGCGGCGGCGGCCATCGCCGCTCCGCGGGCGGCGGCCAGGCGCACGGCGTCGGCGGGGGAGAGGCTGCCTGCCACGGCGGCGGCGGTGATCTCGCCAACGGAGTGACCGGCCACCAGGGCGACGTCGGCCACCAGGCCACTGCGCTGCTCGCCAAGGCCGCCCAGCGCCCGCCACGCCAACAGGCCGGCGGCCACGATGAGCGGCTGGGCGAAGGCGGTGTTCTTGATCTGCTCGGCGGTGGCGGTGGTGCCGAGCTCTACCAGGTCGAGGCCGGCGGCCTCGCTGAGCTCGGTCAGGAATTCCCGCCCGGGTTCGTCCAACCACGCGCTGAGCATTCCGGGGCTCTGCGCTCCCTGTCCGGGGCACTGCACAACAATCACCCGGTCAGTCTCCCTTGGGGGCGCGGGGCAAGTCCCTCCCTGGCACGCACCAAGCCTCGCGGCGGTTCTTGGGGGAAAGCTACAAAACCCCCGGTGTCAGTGGGTGTCTAGACGTCCCACCGCCAATGCAATCTGCAGCACAAAACCGTCGCGCGGGTCAGTGGGATCCCACCCAATCAGCTGCGCGACACGGCGCAGGCGGTAGCGAACCGTGTTGGGGTGAACGTACAACGAGCGGGCGGCCCCCTCCAGGCTGCGGCCCTGGCTGAGGAACTCCTGCACGGTCTCCACCAGCGGCTGCCCGGCCTCCAGCAGTGGGTTGTAGATGGTCTCGACCAGCTCGGCGCGCGCCTGCAGGTCCCCGGACAGCACCCGCTCGGGTAGCACCTCGGAGGAGGTGACCACGGTGGGGGCGCTGCTCCACGCGGTCAGGGAGCGCAGCGCGGCCTCCGCAGAACGCACGGAGCGGCCCGCGTTGGCGACGTCCTCCACGCGGGGGCCGATCGCGCACCGGCCCGGCATCTGCTCGCACAGGCTGCGCGCCGCCTCCAACGGGTCGGGGGCGCCCAGCAGCACCAGGATGTGGGAGCCGTACAGGCCGACCAGGGTGTTGGGGGCCAGCTTGGCGGCGGCCCGCCGGATGTCCACCAGCGCGCGCTCCGCCACGGCACCCTCGCCCACGATGGCGCACACCGGTAGCTCGGCCCTCCACCCCAGCGCGGCCACGCGCGAGTGCAGGGAGGAGTCGTGCTCGCCGCGCACTAGCGAGTCCACCACCAGCGTCTCCAGGCGGGCATCCCAGGCTCCGCGCTGCTCGGCGGCGCGCGCGTAGGCCTCGGCCGCGCTGAAGGCCACGTCTCGGGCGTAGATCAGCACCGCGTCGTGCACCATCGAACGCGCGTTGTCAGGCACCAGCTTCACCGACTCCGTGGCGGCCACGTCCACCACGATCCGGATCAGCGCCAGGGTGTGCTGCAACGGGATGGAGCGGGTCAGTTCGCGCGGGGCGGCGTTGAAGATCTCGGTGGCGTCGCTGGTGGTGCTCTGCTCCTCGAACCACTTGGTGAATGAGTTGATGCCGGTGCGGGCCACCACCGCGATCCAGGACCTATCCTGCGCGTCCAGCTCGTTGTACCAGGGCAGTTCCGTCTCGATCTTCTTCAGGGCTACGCCCGCAAGGGCATCCGCAGAGGAACGCAAACGGTGAAGGGCTTGAGTGCGGGTGGAGGCATCCGGCTCAGTCATACAGCGAGCATAGAGGCAGGGGCCGCGCGGTTGGTAACAAACACACAAGAAGCCCCCGTTTTGGGCAACTGAGATTAAAGGAAACGTCACAAGACGGCCTGCCTTGCGTCAGGCGCCCCCTGTCGGCAATCGACAGCGCGGCAATGTGGTTATCGTTGGCGTCAGCGTCGAAGCAAGGAAGCCGATGAACACCGCAGAAAACCTCCGTCAGCCCGTTTCTTCCACCCCGGTGGCCGACGTCCCGCCCGCAGCCCCCACCAGCGCGCCGCTGCCCCCAGAGGCCGGCGCCGACCACGGGCAGGTGAGCGCGGGCAGTGCGGCCGGTGGAGCGTCGTCCACCCAGGGCCAGGGCGCGGCGGTGCGCATCGAAGAAGACCTGCTGGGCGAACGCGAGGTGCCGGCGGAGGCCTACTACGGCGTGCACACGCTGCGCGCCAAGGAAAACTTCGCCATCTCGGGGCACACGATCAGCGACGTGCCGGAGTTCGTGCGCGCCATGGTGATGGTCAAGCTGGCCGCCATCCGCGCCAACCGCGAGATCGGCACCGTGCCGGTGGACGTGGCCGACGCGATCGAACAGGCCTGCCTGGCCATGCTGCACGAGGACCGCTGCCTGGACCAGTTCCCCGTGGACCTGTTCCAGGGCGGGGCAGGCACGAGCGTCAACATGAACACCAACGAGGTGCTGGCCAACCTGGCCCTGGAGTACCTGGGCTTCGACAAGGGCCGCTACGACGTGGTCAACCCCAACGACCACGTCAACCGCGCCCAGTCCACCAACGACGCCTACCCCACCGGCTTCCGCATCGCCGTCTACCGGCGGGTGCTGCAGCTGGAGGAGGACGTGATCTCCCTGGTGGCCGCGCTGCGGCAAAAGGGCCAGGAGTTCCACGACATCCTCACCATGGGCCGCACCCAGCTGCAGGACGCCGTGCCCATGCGCCTGGGCGATGCGTTCGAGGCTTTCGCCGAGCTGCTGCAGGAGGAGATCGCGCGCCTGCGCGCCAACGCCCGCCTGCTGCTGGAGGTCAACCTGGGCGCCACCGCCATCGGCACCGGCCTGAACACGCACTCCGACTACCGGGCCGCAGTCATCAAGCACCTGCGCGACGTCACCGCCCTGGAGATCACCTCCGCCCCCAACCTGATCGAGGCCACCAGCGACACCGGCGCCTACGTCTCCATGCACGCCGCCCTCAAGCGCCTCGCCGTCAAGCTCGGCAAGGTCTGCAACGACCTGCGCCTGCTGTCCTCCGGGCCGCGCGCCGGCCTGAACGAGATCAACCTGCCGGAGATGCAGGCGGGCTCCTCCATCATGCCGGCCAAGGTCAACCCGGTGATCCCCGAGGTGGTCAACCAGGTGTGCTTCAAGGTGATCGGCAACGACGTCACCGTGACCCTGGCGGCCGACGCCGGCCAGCTACAGCTCAACGTCATGGAGCCGGTGATCGCGCAGTCCATGTTCGAGTCGATCGACCTGCTGGGCAACGCCTGCCGCTCCCTGGAGCACCACTGCATCGTGGGCATCACCGCCAACGAGAACGTCTGCCGCAACTACGTCATGAACTCCATCGGCATCGTCACGTTCCTCAACCCCGTGATCGGCCACCACAACGGCGACCTGGTGGGCAAGGAGTGCGCGCGCAGCGGGCGTTCGGTGCGCGAGGTGGTGCTGGAGATGGGCCTGCTGGGCGAGGCCGAGCTGGACGAGATCCTTTCGCCGCGAAACATGCTCGACCCGCAGTACCGTGGCGCGATGTACAGCGCCGACCCGCAGGGCCGCCACGCCGCCGCCGACCCCGAGGCGATCATCGAAGCCGAATACGCCGGCGAGTAGCAACCGACAGACGCGCTGAAAAGAGATGTGGCTAGTTTTCTGAGCGGACACCGGGTAGAGGTACAACATGTTGTACAAGCTGCTTCCTTGAATTGTGCATTCGATTTGGTGATGATTTTCCACGGCTCAGAACGCTGAGCACATCCCTTGATCTTTGGTAAGGAGCAACCTATGGCTTTGGGACAGAGAGTAGCCACCCTGACCGCCTCCGCACTTTTGTTTGTCGGCCTCGGCGCGGTCGCATCCACTCCGGCGCTGGCAGACGGCAACGGCTTGAATGTCACCCTGAACGGTCAGGAACCCACAGCTAGTGGCTTCACCGTTACCACCACCAGCGTCCCCTTCGAGGTGACTGGTTGTACCGACGGCGCTGAGGCACCGGCTTCCAAGATGCGTGGACAAGTGGTGCTGCAGGGGGCTGACAAGGACCAGCGTGCCTGGGCTGACTTCGCGATTCTGCCCGACGGCACCTACCAGGTTGGCTCGTTCTACTCGACGGCATTCACCGATGCTGTGGAGGTCTCCAGCAAGACGACGAAGTTCGACGGCACCGTTTCCGGCGCGCTGAACGTGGAAGGCCTGACCTTGGCTGACACCACAGACGTGAAGTTAACCGTCACCTGTGGTGGCTCTCACTACTATTACTACTCTGGTATCGACACCAACCGTGTGTCCACCTTTGATGTCCAGGTTGCCAAGACTGTGGATGCCGCAACGGTGACTGCCTCTGCAGCTAAGGTGCGCAAGGGGCAGAACGTCGAAGTAACTGTTGCTGGCTTCCTGGCCGGTGAGGACCTGGAGTTCGAGCTCCACTCCAACCCCGTCAAGCTGGGTGTATACAAGGCTGGTGAGCGCGGCAAGCTCAAGAAGATGGTCCGTATCCCTGACACCACCACCGCTGGCAAGCACCACATCGTGGTGAAGGGCAAGACTTCTCTGCGTGAGGCAAAGGTCGCCGTTGAGGTGTTGGACGACGACGTCAAGACCAACAAGACCGGTAAGACCGACAAGGCAGACGGCAAGGTTGGGGGAAAGCTCGCCAAGACCGGTGCAAACGGCCTACTGCCGGCGTTGGCTGGTGCTTTGGCGCTGGGCGCTGCGGGCCTCTACCTGGCTAACCGCAAGCGCAACGCCTAGTAGGAGAGACAATAATGGTGGCGTCGCCCTGGAAACAGGGCGACGCCACCCGCGTTTGAGACGAGAGAAGTTGACCGAGCCGGCCAAACCAGAAACACGCTCACGCCGAGCGCTACGGGCACAGGAAAAGTCCGCTGCACGTCGGCGTCGGCACCGCCTCCAGATCGGTGTCGTGCTTCTTGCCGTGCTTGCGGTAGCCACAGTGAGCGTATTCCTCGCGAGTGTCCGCGCGCGGTTCCAGGATTACGACGTCGTCTTCCCTGCCACGCCAGGGCCGCAGACCTGGTTAATCCTTGCGCTGGACGACCGCGCGCAGGCAGGAACGTCGATACGAACTCAAACAGGTGAGGCCAGTACCCAGCCTGGGGTGCGAGCCGACGTGCTGCTGCTCGCTACAGAACGTGAAGACGGCATCACCTTAACTTCGGTCCCACGTAAGCTCCTGGTACCGGGGGTGGTACCAGAGCTCCCGTCCGTCGATGAGCGCATCGGCTTGGCCTGGCTGTCCGGGCCACAGCTCGTGGTCGACCTCTTTTGCGAACACCTGAACGTTCCTGTGGACCACCTGGTCACTGTAGACCTGCAGGCATTCGTGGACCTAGTGGATGGTCTAGGTGGGGTGAGCATAGACGTGCCTCAAGGGCTGCGGGATCCGCACACCCAGTTAGAACTGGCTCCTGGGAAGCAGACCATGGACGGTTTAACCGCGCTGGGTTACGCCCGCACTCGCCGCGGCGAGGTACTGGATGAAGGAAACTGGCGACCTGAGTCGACGACGGAGGACGAAGGTGAAGCGCTTCGTAGGGGCCGCCAAGGAGATCTCATCGCTGCACTTGCCGCCCGCGCCAGGCTGGTGCCCTGGAAAGTACCCGGCGCGTTGTACGCCGCCAGCGCTCACCTAGGCGCGGACACCTCCACCAGCATCTGGGAACTGTTGACACTACGTACTGTGATGGACGCCCATCAATTGCCTACAAGAGTCGACCAGAACCTGGAAACAGAGCGGATCAGCTCCGAAGGCAGCTTCTATCTGGAAGAGCTGGGATACATACAACGTTGCAAACCGGCCACCCATACAGAGAACACGGGCCCCTAGCAGTCTTCCCAATGAGAACTTGAAGCATGGGTCGTGCATGAAAATTCGCGGACCAGTGGATCAAAGAGCGGCCAGAGCGGCGACGTCGGCCACCTACCAGTCCCACTACGGGGCGGCCAGAGCGGCGACGTCGGCCACCCACCGATCGCGCCACAAGGCAAGACAGCAACGGCAATGAGACGATCGGTAGAGCGGCTAGATACGCCGGTGGGCGGCCCGCAAAAGCGAACCGCCCACCAGACAAACCCCGTGCGGGATCAGGCCTCCCCGCCAGCGGAACCGGAAGTACCGGCGTTGACGTTGAAGAGGTCGTAGCGGGCGATCGCCTCACCAACCACAGAGGCCGGCAGCTTGCCCTGCTCCACCAAGGCCTGCAGCGCCTTGACCACCACCGAGTGCGCGTCGATCTTGAAGTGGCGACGGGCGGCGGCGCGGGTGTCGCTGAAGCCGAAGCCGTCGGCGCCCAGGGTGTGGAAGTCGCCCGGCACCCACTTGCGGATCTGGTCCGGCACCAGGTGGTCGAAGTCGCTGGTCGCGATGAACGGGCCGCCCGCACCATTCAGCTTCTGCGTCACGAAGGCCTCGCGGCGCGGCTGGTCCGGGTGCAGGAAGTTGTGCTCGTCAGCCTCCAGACCGTCGCGGCGCAGCTCGTTCCAGGAGGTGACGGACCACAGGCCGGCGCGCACGCCCCACTCGTTGGCCAGGATCTCCTTGGCCTCCTCGATCCAGCGCACGCCCACGCCCGAGGCCAGCAGCTGCACCCACGGGCCGTCCCCGTCAGCGGGGGCCAGCTGGTAGATGCCGCGCAGGATGCCCTCCACGTCCACGTTCTCCGGCTCGGCCGGGTGACGGTAGGGCTCGTTGTAGACCGTCAGGTAGTACATGACGTCGCGGTTGCGGGTCTCGCCCTCGCCGTACCAGCGCTCGATCGCGTCGCGCACGATGTGGCGGATCTCGTAGGCGTAGGCCGGGTCGTACTGCACGATGGCGGCGTTCGTGCCCGCGATGAGCGGGGAGTGGCCGTCCATGTGCTGCGTGCCCTCACCGGCCAGCGTGGTACGGCCGGCGGTAGCACCGATGATGAAACCGCGCGCCAGCTGGTCGCCGGCGGCCCAGAACTGGTCGCCGGTGCGCTGGAAGCCGAACATCGAGTAGAAGATGTAGACCGGGATCATCGGCACGCCGTGCGTGGCGTAGGACGTGCCCACCACCTGCAGGGCCGCGGCCGCACCGGCCTCGTTGATGCCCGTGTGCAGGATCTGGCCCTGCTCGCTCTCCTTGTAGGACAGCATCATGTCCGCGTCGGCGGACACGTAGTTCATGCCGCGCGTGTGGAAGATCTTGGCCGACGGGAAGATCGAGTCCAGGCCGAAGGTGCGCGCCTCGTCCGGGATGATCGGCACCAGGTGCTTGCCGAACTCCTTGTCACGCATCAGGTCCTTCAGCAGACGCACGAACGCCATCGTGGTGGCGATCTCCTGCTTACCGCTTCCCTTGGCCAGGCCCTCGTAGAGCTTGGCGTCCGGCAGGGGCAGCGGGGAGTGAGCCGTGCGGCGCTCCGGCACGAAACCGCCCAGGGCGGCGCGGCGCTCGCGCATGTAGCGCAGCGTCGGGTCGTCAGCCGGCGGGCAGTAGTACGGCGGCAGGTACGGGTCCGCCAGCAGCTCCTCGTCGCTGATCGGAATGTTGAAGCGGTCGCGCATCTCCAGCAGGTCGGAGCTCTTGAGCTTCTTCATCTGGTGCGCCGCCATGCGACCGGCGAAGTGGGAGCCTAGGCCGTAGCCCTTGACGGTGTGCGCCAGGATCACGGTGGGCTGGCCGGTGTGCTCGGTGGCGGCCTTGTAGGCGGCAAAGATCTTGCGGTAGTCGTGACCGCCGCGCTTGAGCGCCCAGATCTCGTCGTCCGTCATGTTCTCCACCAGCGCCTTGGTGCGCGGGTCGCGACCAAAGAAGTGCTCACGCACGTAGGCGCCGTCGTTGGCCTTGAACGTCTGGTAGTCGCCGTCCAGCGTCTCGTTCATCAGGTTGACCAGGGCGCGGTCCTTGTCCGCGTTGAGCAGCTTGTCCCAGCCGCGACCCCAGATCACCTTGATGACGTTCCAGCCGGCGCCGCGGAAGAAGGCCTCCAGCTCCTGGATGATCTTGCCGTTACCGCGCACCGGGCCGTCCAGGCGCTGCAGGTTGCAGTTCACCACGAAGGTCAGGTTGTCCAGGCCCTGCTGGGCGGCCAGCTGCAGCATGCCGCGGCTCTCGGGCTCGTCCATCTCGCCGTCGCCCAGGAACGCCCACGTGCGCTGCTGGGAGGTGTCCTTCAGGCCACGCAGGTGCAGGTACTTGTCCACCCACGCCTGGTAGATCGCCTCCGCCGGGCCCAGACCCATGGACACCGTGGGGAACTCCCAGAAGTCCGGCATCTGGCGCGGGTGCGGGTAGGAGGGCATGCCGTGCTCGGAGGAGACCTCCTGGCGGAAGCCGTCCAGCTGCTCGGCGGTCAGGCGGCCCTCCAGGAAGGCGCGCGCGTAGTTACCGGGGGAGGCGTGGCCCTGGAAGAACACGTGGTCGCCACCGCCGGGGTGGTCCTTGCCGCGGAAGAAGTGGTTCAGGCCGACCTCATACAGCGTGGCCACGGAGGCGTAGGAGGAGATGTGTCCACCCACGCTCAGGCCCGGGCGCTGGGCGCGGGTGACCATCACGGCGGCGTTCCAGCGGATCCAGCCGCGGTAGCGCTCCTCGGTCTCCTCGTCGCCAGGGAAGTAGGGCTCCTCGTGCACGCCGATGGTGTTGACGTAGGGCGTGGTGACAGAGGACGGCACCGACACGTTGCGCAGGCGCGCCTCGCGCAGCATGGACAGCAGGATGTACCGAGCTCGCGGACCGCCACGCTCGTCAATGAGGCCATCGAGCGAGTCGATCCATTCCTGGGTCTCCTCCGGGTCGATATCCGGAACCTGGCTGAGCAGGCCATCAATGAGCGGGGGCGTCCCGTTAGTAAGGCTCACGAATCCTCATTTCGCTTCTATGGCTGCCCACCGTTGGCGCAGCGGGACCATTGTCCCCCGGATCGGGGGTGGTGCGCTACCGGTTCACGCTCCGCTTAGCCCCGTTTTTCCCGGAGAAGGCTGTGATCTGCAACAATGTAGAGGCAGTATCCCCAACTCGACGAGGAGAGAGAACCGGCGTGGCAGGCAGTGGCGCAGGACTCGGTTTCACCACGGGCCAAGTGGTCCAGGAGTTCTATTTCGATGACGACGTTGCCGCCTCCGTGCGCGACGCTGTGGAGGCCGCCACTGGCGAGGCGCTGGTTGGACCCGACTTCGACGACGTGACGGACGGCGCCATCGTGTGGTGGCGTGCCGACGACGCCGCCGAGGACGATCTGGTCGACGTCCTGATGGACGTGCAGGCCAACCTTGACAACGGTGGGCTGATCTGGGTGCTAACCCCGAACGCCCGTTCCGTTGGGCACGTGCGGCCCAGCGACATCACTGAGGCCGCGCGATTGGCCGGCATGAATGCGACGTCGGCGGCTGCCGTTAGCGCCGACTGGTCGGGTATGCGCCTGACCTCCCGTTCACGTCCGGCCCGAAGTTAACGAGCGCCACCGGGCGCGTGGTGATATACATTGCTGTAAGCCCTGTTTGAAAGATCCAGCAGGGCGGGCAGACGCAAGCTTGTCCGTTAATAGATAGCGTCAACTAAGCGCGATTAGTGACAAGCTAGTCTGCCGTGTAATGAAGCAACTATCCGGTGGGGTTAAGTAGGGTCGAACGCCGTGCGTCCAACAATTCGAGACATTGCGAAAGTAGCTGGGGTCTCTCCCAGCGCTGTTTCCTTTGCTCTGAATGGTCGGCCCGGGGTGTCAGAGGAAACCCGGGCCCGAATCGTCCGCGTTGCGGAGGAAATGAACTGGCGTCCCAACGCCGTGGCCAGGGCTCTGTCTGAGTCCACCACCCGCACCGTCGGTATCACCATCGTCAGGCAGGGAGAGGGCATCGTTGGCGAGGCCATGTACCTGCGCCTGATCTCAGGCATCAACCGGGGTCTAAAGGAGTCCGGCCACTCGCTGCAGCTGCGAATTGTCTCCACCCTGAAGGAAGAAGTGGACGTGTACCGCGAGTGGTGGGGCAGCCGTGGCGTGGACGGCGTCTTTGTGCTGCACCCGCGCGAGAACGACATCCGCCTAGAGGCCCTGCAGCAGATGGGGCTGCCCAGTGTTGTTGTAGGCGCCGACCGCGAGGCGCCCCGCTGCTCCGCCATCAGCATCGACGAGGGCCTGCTGATGCAACAGGTGGTGCGCCACCTGGCCGAGCGCGGCTACCGCTCGCTGGCCTTTGTGTGCGGCGACGAGAACGACCAGCAGTCCCTCTCCCGCGCCGAGTCCTTCGAGGACTGCGCCCGCAAGCACGGCATCGAGAAGGTCTTTTCCTTCACTTCCGACTACTCCGAGGACTCCGGCAAGGTGATCACGCGCCGGCTGCTGCGCTCAATGCCGATGCCGGTAGGCGTTGTCTATGAGAACGTCTCCCTGGCGATCGGCGGACGCCTGGCGGCCGCCGAGGAAGGGCTCACCGTGCCCGGGGACATGGGAATCATCAGCTGGGAGGAATCCTCGGTGTGCCGGGTGACCGACCCGCCGATGTCCGCCGTCGCCCGCTCTCCCGAGGTGCTGGGTGAGGAAGCCGCCAAGACCATGATCAAGCTGCTGCGCGAGGACGAGGCCGAGGTCCACTCGATCCGGGTGGGGCACCTGCAGGTGCGCGCCTCCTCCATGCGCAAGTAGGGCCGCGAGGCATCGCGCCGCGGGCGCGGTGGCGGGGCGGTTCATGTCCGCGTGACGGGTGCCCCTGCGTGAACTGGCGGGGGTGGAGCCCGATTCATGCGCCCGAGCGGGTTCGTGCTAGGCTTTCCACTCGCTGTTTGGGGCCTGTAGCTCAGCTGGTCAGAGCGCCTGGTTTACACCCAGGAGGTCGTCGGTTCGAACCCGGCCGGGCCCACCACGACGCTCGTGCTGACGAGCAAACAGGGGCGGGTCCATGACGTGGGCCCGCCCCTCTTGCATTTGCGCGGCAACGCGGCGCCCAGGGTGAAGCCGGGTTAGCGGGTAAGCGACGGGAAAGGCGAGTAGCCCATTTGCGCCGGGCGATGCCGTTTAATTCCGCAATTTGGCGGGCGCGGTTACGCTTTTCCCTCCGCGCTGGTCTACGTGAATAGCCGCATATTTTTGGGGTGGTGCTGGAGTTTGCCGGAGAGATTTCTGGTGCGCCCGGCGCTTAGCGGGGTTGCCGGGCTGGGCCGACGCCGTCAGTAGGGAACTCCCTCGCGCTGTTTGTGCCTGCGCAGGGCAGCGGGGCGGGTAACGCGGTCTTTCAGCTCGACGAAGAGGGGTTCAGCTCGACGTTTACTCGGGGGTTATCGTCGAGTTGAACGGCGCAACGTCGAGTTGAACGGCGCGAGGGCTAGCCGGCCGAAGCGACCGAGCGGGGAGCGCAGGCGCACGCGTGCGCAAGCGATTGAGGGGATAGCGCAACAGCCGTGGGCTTGATGGACCTCCCGTGGGGTTGGTGCACCTGTCGTGGGCTTAGTGGACCTCCCGAGGGCGTACCCGAGCGGGCAGACCATCAGCCGACACACCAAAACCTCAAAAGGTGCAGCAAAAGCAGCTCCTCTCAGCTGAAGGTGGGGCTGTGGTGGGTGGTGGGTGGTGGCGCGGTGCCCCCGAGCGCACAAACGTGCGTTCGGGGTACATGCGACCGAGCGGTGCCATGGCACCAAGCGGTCGCATGTACCCCGGTGCAGCATTTGCGAGGCAGGGGTGTGCCGGTCGCGTTCGCGCGCGCCGCGCCTGATCGCTTTGGTCTTATCCGTCGCCAGGTGGCGGGTGGCTTGCGGCCCGGGGGCTTGCGCAAGCGGTTGGGCCTTTGTTGCAGTTCTTGGGCCGTTGTTGTTCCTCTTGCGCCTTTGTGCAACCTATTGAGGCGTTAATCGGCCTCGTAGCGCTACAAGAGGTGCAAGAAAGCCACGAGCGCTACAACAAGGGCCAAACAGGAACCATAAAGGCGCAACCGTTTGCGCAACGACCACCGGCACGGCACGCAACCACCGGCCCGACACGCGCCGGCCAGGGGCGCACGGCACGCTCCCACCGACCCGGCCCGACACGCGCCGACCAGTGGCCCACGGCCCTGACCTGGAAGAGCAGCTTTGGGCCCTCGCTGACTAGGGCGTTGGGGCGCGGGGTTTGTGCGGGCGGCGGGAGGAACGTCGTGCATGCGGGTGGTAGGCGAAGACGGGGCCGACGGCAACGGCGGGCGGCGGGCGGCGGGCCGGCAAGGCTCTTTTGACCGGGCCGGCAAAGCACTGTGTAATGACTGGTGTGTTAGCCAACAGCGTGGAGGAGTTCGCCGCCAACCTGAGCGCGGTGAGCGCGCGCATCGAGGCGGCCGCCCGGAGCGTCGGACGCCAACCGGAAGAGGTGCGGCTGCTGCCGGTCTCCAAGACGGTACCGGTCGATCGGCTGCGAATGGCGGTGGCCGCTGGAATGACGCAGCTGGCGGAGAACAAGGCCCAGGAGCTCGCGCTCAAGGCCAGCCAGATGGCGGAGCTGGGCGTGCGCTGGTGCGCGATCGGGCACCTGCAGACCAACAAGGTGCGCGAGGTCGCCAGGTACGCCACAGAGTTCCACGCCCTGGACTCCACGCGGCTGGCCGACGCCCTCCAGCGGCGCCTGGAGGCCGAAGGTCGGGTGCTGGAGGTGTTCGTGCAGGTGAACACGTCGGGCGAGGAGACGAAGTCCGGCCTCGCGCCCGGCGAGCTAGCCCACCATCTGGACCACTTCGCCACGCTGCCCAACCTGCGCGTGCGTGGACTCATGACGCTGGCCGCCAACTCGCCCGACGAGGCCGTCGTGCGCGGCAACTTTGCCCTGCTGCGCTCCCTGCGCGACGCTGCCGTGGCGGCCGGGCACCAGCGGGTGCGCGAACTCTCCATGGGCATGAGCGGGGACCTGGAGTGGGCGATCGCGGAGGGCGCCACCACCGTGCGGGTAGGCCAGGCGCTGTTCGGGGCTCGCACTGCGGTCGCGTAGGCACGAGCACACGCCGCCGCGAGGGTGAGTGACCTTGCACCGTTGGCGCTAATCGAGGCGTCGGAGGGCGCCCGCCGCCGCGAAGGGGAGCCGCGCTAGGGCAACGTCCCGAGCTCCAGACGCAACAGCCACTCCTTCTGCCCCAGTCCACCGGCGTATCCGCCCATGACACCGCCGGCCGCCACCACGCGGTGGCAGGGCAGCACCAAGGGGAGGGGATTCGTAGCGCACGCGGTGCCCACCGCCCGCGCCGCCCCCGGCCTGCCCAGGCGGGCGGCCAGCTGGCCGTAGGTCTCGGTGCCGCCGTAGGGGATCTGGGCCAGCGCCAGCTGCGCCTGCCGGTAAAACCCGGCCGTGCGCAGATCCAACGGCACGGTGAAGCGCCGCAACTTGCCGGCAAAGAATGCGTCCAGCTGCTCTACGGCGGTCTCCAGGTGCGCTGCGGCGCGGGCGGAGGCAGGCGCAGCGGGCGGGAGGCCCGCCTGGGCGCGCGCAGCCTCCACCAGCACCGGGGTGGGCCGCAACCCAGGCAACACCACCTCCCACAAGCCGTGCTCGGTGGCGCCGAGCATCACCTCGCCCAGCGGGGTATCCAGGCAACCGGCGAGGACGGTGGCAGTGGCGTTGTCCCGGCCAAGCGGAGATGGCATGAGAGTCCTTTCGGGGAGCGGCCACCAAACGGCGTGCGCGGAGCCGGCCCACCGAGCGTGGCGGAGAAAACCAACCCTAACGCCGACTGGGCTAGGGTGACGGCATGACTTTGCGCGTGGCAGACGTAATCGACATCCTGGAGGCCGCCTACCCGCCTGCGTTGGCGCAGGGCTGGGACGTCAACGGCCTGAGCGTCGGCGACCCCGGCGCGGAGGTGACCCGGATCCACCTGTCCGTGGACATCACCCCGGCGGTGGTGGCCGAGGCCCTGGAGACCGGCGCGCAGATGCTGGTCACGCACCACCCGATCTTCCTGCGCGGCACGAACGCCGTCTCCCGGCTCACCGCCAAGGGCCGCATGGTCCACGACCTGATTCGCGGCGGCTGCGCCCTCTACAACGCGCACACCAACGCCGATTCGGCCCGCGACGGCGTGGCCCAGGCCCTGGCCGAGCTCGCCGGGCTCGGCCCGGACGCCGTGCCGCTGGAGCCGGCCGCCGGCGAAGCCGGCGCGGCGGGGCTGGGTATCGGGCGAGTCGGCGCGCTTGCGCAGCCCGTTTCTCTGGGCGAGTTGGCCGCCCGCATCGCGGGGGCCCTGCCGCACACCGAGTTCGGCGTGCTGGTAGGCGGTCCGGTGGACGCCCAGATCAGGACGCTGGCGGTCTCCGGCGGCTCGGGCGACTCCCTGTTCGGGGCGGCCCGGGCCAGCGGCGCCGACGCCTTCCTCACCGCAGACCTGCGCCACCACCCCGCCCAGGACCACCTGGCCGACGGCAAGCCCTGGCTGATCAACGCCACCCACTGGGCCACCGAGTGGGTCTGGCTACCCAAGGCCGCCGCCCTGCTTCAGGCGCGCGCCGCCGAGCGCGGCGAGGAGCTCACCTGCACCGTCTCCGTTCTGCCCACCGACCCGTGGACGGCGCGCTTCTAACCCACCGACCCCGTGGACGGCACGCTTCTAGCCCGACGCTCGCAGGCACCTTTGCCCTTCGTTCGCCCGCCCCACCCCGCTCGCGCGCCCAATATTTCGAGCGGGCCGGGGCAATCCACACATGCGTTAGCGGGCGCGCGCCCCTGCCCGTTAGGCTTAGAAATCGGCAGCCCCGACCGGGGCCGGCCAGGCTAGCGCTTAAGAACTAAATGCCCACCGTTTCAGCAAAGGGAAGGCCCGCTATGGCAACCGCACCGCTCGCTCAGCAGCGTCAGCTTTTGGAGCTGCAGTCCAAGGATCTGGTGCTCTCGCGCCTTTCGCACTCCCTGCGCACGCTGCCGATCCTGGGCACGATCGCGGCGCTGAAGGCGCAGACGGAGGAGACCGGCCGCCGCGTGGTGGCCGCCCGCACCGTGGTCAGCGACGGCAGCCGCGAGCTGACGCGCTCGGAGACGGAGCTGGACGCGGTGCGCTCGCGCGCGCAGCGACACGAGGAGCGCCTGAAGGACGCCTCCACCCCGCCCAAGGAGCTGGCGGCGATCGCCCGCGAGCTGGAGTCGGTGCGCGCCCGCATCTCCACCCTGGAGGCCGCCGAGCTGGAGCTGATGGAGCGCCAGGAGGCCGCCAACCAGGTGCTGAAGGAGGCGGAGGCCGCCGCCGCGACGCTGCAGGAGCAGCTGGACAAGGCGGGCGCGGACCTGGCCGGCCGGCAGGCGGACATCAAGAAGCAGGGGCAGGCGCTGCTGGCCGAGCGCAACGCGTTCGCCGCGAACCTGGACGCGGCCCTGGTGGCGCTCTACGAGCAGACGCGCCGCGCCAACGGCGGCTTTGCGGTGGTGGGCCTGTTTGGCCGCCGCACCGAGGGCGCGCCCGCCGAGCTGAACCCGGCCGAGCTGGACCGGATCCGCTCGGCCCCGCAGGACGAGGTCGTCTTCACCGACGACGGCACCCTGATCGTGGTGCGGATGGAATCGTGACGCGCCGGCTGCTCATCAACACCGACGGCGGCGCGCGCGGCAACCCGGGGCCGGCCGGCTACGGTGCGGTTATCCGGGACGCGGACAGCGGGGAGCTGCTGGCCACCCGCGCCGCCTACCTGGGCCAGACCACGAACAACGTGGCCGAGTACCGGGCCCTCCTGGCCGGCCTGCTCGCCGCAGCGGAGATCGACCCCGAGGCCGAGGTGGAGGTGCGCGCCGATTCGAAGCTGGTGGTGAGCCAGATGACCGGCGCGTGGAAGATCAAGCACGCGGACATGCGCGAGCTGGCGATGCGCGCCAAGGCCGCCTTCGACCCGCAGCGCGTCACCTACCGGTGGGTGCCGCGCGCGGAGAACGCCGCGCCGGACGCGCTGGCCAACCAGGTGATGGATTCGCGCGGGGAGATCGCCACCGACGAGTGGCGCGAGCTTGCCTGCGCCGCCGCCCTGCCTGCCTTTGCCAGGGACGACGCCCCCACCGACCTGCGCGCCGACGAGGCCGCCACCCGGCGGGGCGTCGCTGACGCGGAGGTGGCCGACGCTGCCGCCCCCACCGCCGAATCTACCGGCCACACTCCGGCCGGCGGGCAGGAGGCGCGGGCGCACGCACCGGCGGCGGAGGAGCGGGAGGCGGGCGCGGCGACGTCGGCCACGGTGGAAACCAGCGAACGCGAGCCGCTGGCGCGTCCCAACGAGGCCGCGCTGTGGGCGGGCTCCGGGGTGCGCACCACGATCGTGATGGTGCGTCACGGCGTGACCCCGATGACGATCGCTGGGGAGTTCTCCGGCGGCAGCGAGCCCGGCCCGGACCTGACCCAGGCGGGGCGGGAGCAGGTGGCGTCCTCGGCACGGTTCGTGGCGCGCATCGGCCAGGACATGTGGCCCGACTCGCCCGCCCCGAGCGTGTTCCTGGCCTCCCCGATGACCCGCACCCTGACCACCGCGCGGATCCTGGCAGAGCCCTTCGGCGGCCAGGTGGAGGTGGATGATGCCTTCCGCGAGGCCCACCTGGGCCACTGGCAGGCCAAGACCGCCAGCTACATCGAGGAGCACTGGCCCGGTGGGCTGGAGGAGTGGGTGACCACCCCGCACGTGCGCCCGCCCGGCGGGGGAGAGTCCCTGCAGGACGTCTACGACCGCGTTATCCCGGCGCTTCGGCGCGTGGTTTCTGAGCACGCGGGCAAGACCGTGGTGATCGCCACCCACAACGTGGTGCTGCGTGCCGCGCTGGGCGCCTCGCTGCGCATGGCCGGGCGCGACTGGCGCACCATCCGCACCGTGCCCGCCGCGGTGTCCGTGATCGAGCACTACAGCGACGGGCGGCTGCTGGTCAGCGCCCTGGGCGTGCCGCCGCACTTGTGATCGGCGCCACGCGAAATCCGCTCTTAGGGTGATGACCGTGTGGTATGTTTACTAGCGGTAGCGACGGTGAAAGACCCGCTCGAGCGCCAAGTCGCGAAGCCCACACGTGAATCGTGTGGGCTTCTGCGTATTTCGGACCGTATTGCATGCTTTGGGGGCAGCGGTGTTGGTGGCATATATTGACGAGATCGGGGAACCGGGTGCGTTCGTGTCCAAAGAACACAAGCGCTTCAAAACCAGTCCAGCCTTTGGGTATGCGGGATTTGTGATAGATGAGAGCCGGATACGCGACTTTGGTGCCCTGTTTGTGAGGGAAAAAGGAACACTTTTTGCTGGCCAGATTCCCGAGGGTGAACCCATAGGGCGTTGGGAACGAAAAGGGTCTGATCTATTTTCTCGCGATGCCTGGGAAAGGTATCCTGCCCAGATCCGTGTGTTCAGAGGCCTTGTTTCCCAACTTAAAAGAATGGGTGGGAAACTGTTCTACTACGCCGACGAAAAGCAGATCGGCACTGAGAATCAGGTGCGCTTTACTCGCGAACAGCGGGAACAGCATGCAATGCAAGAGATGGTCAACAGGCTCTGCACCCATGCATACAAAGAGGGTAGAAAACTAATTATCCTGATGGATCAGGTAAACGAGAAGCAGCGGCGCGAACACGTGGCCAGGATGTATGCGCACATCTTCTCTCGGTCCCAAGAGCGTCAAGAGATGCTTGCGGCAGTCGAGCCTCCGATGCACCTTGATAGCGAGCTCAGTTCCGGGATCCAGTTCGCGGACTGGGTTGCTGCCGCAGTGTCGAGAGCTATTGATTGTCAACTCATTGCAGATTCTAAGTTTACGTGGGTGGGAGATGCTTTGTATCGTCCGATGGGGGGTGTCTTTACTCACGAATCCAAACTACATTTGTTCCAAAGGGGCATTCCCGACTTGAGGCAAAGAGATATATTTTCTTCAAGTCGTCCAGTGATTGCTCAGCCTCTTGCTGGTCGGATGAGTCCGGACGATATACGTAAAATGCAAAAGGTTCGTGATGCTTCGCAGGTTGACAGGTAAACCGGTTGTGATTTTGTCTACGTAAATTTGTTTACGAAATTTGCGTGCATCTACGTGGGTTTTGTGGATTTCGTGACATGTGAGTTATGGTCCTCGATTTGTATTGGATTGAAAGGTGTATTCATGGAGGCGAGCGAGGTGCAGGAGCAGTGGGGCCGCGTGCAGGCGCTAATCGACCTGCTGGAGGCCGGCTACGTGCCCACCTGGCCCGAGCCGGGGCGCTCGCCCCAAGGGCACCTGCTCATGAACGGGCCGGCCTACGACCCGCGCGTGAACGCCGGCGTGCTCGCGGCCGCGCGCCTGCTGGGCGACGACCAGGACTACCTGGTGGCCATCCGCGAGCTGCGCGAACGCCCGATCGAGGGCTGCACCCGCCGGGAGCTGGCCACCTGGTTCACCTACTTCGCGCGCGGGGAGCGCTTCTGCGACGGCTTCTTGGCCGGGGAGATCGAGGGCGGTAGGCTGCTGGCCGCGCTGCACCGCCTGCGAGAGGTGGGGTTCTAGGCGGGGTAGGAAGTCTGCCACGTGGGCGCCTGGGCGCCGCCTAGACCACCAGGGTGAGCGTGCCTGGGGTCAGGCGCACGTCCTTGACCTCCGGCAGGGTGGCGGCCACCTGGGCCACATCATCGGCCCCGAAGCCGGAGAGGTCGCGGCCTGCCGCCAGCTCCACCAGCGCGCCGGTGAGCACGCCCCGGTAATGCTTGGCGAAGTGGGAGACGGTCTTTTCCGCACCATCGCGTACCGTCACGGCCTTGAGGGCCAGGTACTCGCCGGAGCACGCCTTGGCGGGAGCCGCCGCCTGGTACTCCCCGGAGCGGCAGTCCAGCGTCAAGCGCCCAGTGCTCTTAGCCGCCAGTACCGCGCTGGCCGCCTCCCGCCACGCGGCGGCCAGCGGGCGGTCCAGGATGGAGGAGCCCATGGTGAGCCGGTAGGGCGCGATGACGTCGCTGGGCCGCACCCAGCCGTACAGCGCCGAGGCAATCAGCACCTCCAGGCCCGCCCGCTGCGTCCCGGGCTCGGTCAGCGCCTCGATCCCGGCCGCCGCGTACAGCACCCCGGTGTAGGCGCGCCCAGCCGGAAGCGCCGGCCGGGACCCCAACAACGCCAGCTCCGGCAGCTCGGCCGCCTGGCGCGCGGTAAGCCCCAGCCGCTTGGCGCCGTCCGGCGCGGAGCAGACCGACACGTAGGCGGCCGCCACCTCGGAGCGGAGCGCGGCAACGTCGGCCACCGAAGCAAAACTGAGCGCGGCCGGGCTGTAGGGGGCGCCGGCGGCGGGGGAGAACATGGTGCGCGAGGGCGGCAACAAGATCAGCACGCCGCCACTCTAGCGGCAGTGGCGTAAACTATCGGCGGGCAAGGTGGCCGGGCGGTCGCGGCGCGAAAGCGACGAGGAACGTCCGGGCTCCACAGGGAAGGGTGGTGGCTAACGGCCACCCGGGGTGACCCGCGGGAAAGTGCAACAGAAAGCAGACCGCTCGCCTAGGCGAGTAAGGGTGAAACGGTGAGGTAAGAGCTCACCAGCGGCACAGGTGACTGCGTCGGCTAGGTAAACCCCACCCGGAGCAAGACCAAACAGTAGGTGATTGAGGGCGTCCCGCCCGAGCCTACGGGTAGGTTGCTTGACCCCAGTGGCAACGCTGGGGCTAGATGGATGGCCGCCGCCGCGCAGGGCTCGCAAGGGCAGCGCGGTAACAGAACCCGGCGTACAGGCCGCCTTGCCCACCCTCACTCGCGCGCGGTGCAAGCGCGCCGCCCCGATGGCGGGGAGGGGGCCGACGTCGCCCACCGGCCGCAGCGACTCAACCCGGCCCAATCTCGTGGCGGCCGGGACGGCGGAGCCCTATCGTGTCGGCGGCGCCAAGCTGGGGCGGGCGGCGGCGCGCGGGCGCCAGAGCGGGGCGACCACCTGGCCACGCCGGTGGACCACCACGGCCAGCACCGCGCTGGCGGCCAGCAGGAGGGCGACCGTCACGGCGGAGGCCTCCAGCCCGAACGCCCCGCCCGTGAGCCAGTCAGGGCCGTGCGCCTGCGCCCGCCACAGCGATGGACCCAGTGGGGTACCGGAGACGGGCACGCCCAGGACCGGGCCCTGCACCACGTTCCAGGCGGCGTGGAAGCCGATCACCAGCCACAGCGAGCGCGTGGCCGCATACAGCAGCCCCAGCAGGATTCCGGCCTCTAGGGCGATGGCTAGGTTGGACCACCAGGTGGCGTGCGGGTTGGCGCCGTGGATCAGGCCAAAGGCGA
Organism: Buchananella sp. 14KM1171; assembly: GCF_041380365.1. NCBI lineage: Bacteria > Bacillati > Actinomycetota > Actinomycetes > Actinomycetales > Actinomycetaceae > Buchananella > Buchananella felis. The sequence goes on from NZ_CP159981.1 coordinate 2,268,067, forward strand.
GCGCAGAGAGCGCCACCGCCGCCCACGTGCCCAGCAGTTCCTCCAGGCTGCGCAGCAGCACGCCACGGAAGAGAACCTCCTCGGCGATGCCCGCGCCGGCCCCGACTGTGATGGCATAGCCAAGCAGACCCGGGGTGTTTAAGGACTCTCGGGCCAGTTGTAAGGAGAAACCTCCCAGGGCGGCGATCGCGGCGGCGCAGGCCAGCACCGCCACACCACCCCAGGCCAGCCCGGAGGCCAGCGGCAGGCCGGTGCCCCACCGCAACTCTGGCAGGCGGTCGCGCTTGTCCAGCAGCCTGGCGAACAGGACGTAGAACGCTAGAGCGACGGCGGACATGACCAGGGTCTGCAGTAGCGCAGCGGTCCAGAAGGCGCCCCAGGCGGAGGCCGGTTCGGCGGGCCACCAGCCCGAAAGTCGCAGCACCAGCAGCGTCGAAGTGGCGGCTAGCAGCGTGGCGGTGGGGACTATCAGCAGTCGCAGCACCGCGCCGAGCACCGTCAGCCAGGGCCGTCCCCGCCAGCGCAGCGAGCAATCGGCGGGCAGGCCAAAGACGGGCTCGGGTGCTGCTGGGAGCAGGGCAAAGGAGCGCGAGCTCAAGCCTGCGCGCGAGGAAGACATCCGGTGGGCCTAGAGCACTTCGCCTTTGGCAGCCAGAGCTGCCGCGCCAACGATTCCGGCGGTGTTGCGCAGCTGCGCCGGAATAATCGGGGTGCGCAGGTCCAGCAGCGGCAAGAACTTGTCGTGCTTCTTGGAGACACCGCCGCCGACCACGAAGAGGTCAGGGGAGAAGAGCATCTCCACGTGGGAGTAGTAGCGCTGTAGACGCTTGGCGTACTCCGGGAACTTCAGCTTTTCCTCCTCGCGGATGCGGGCCGCAGCGCGGGATTCAGCGTTGACGCCGTCGATCTCCAGGTGGCCCAGCTCGCTGCCGGGGATCAGCTGGCCGTTGTAGATCAGCGCAGAGCCGATGCCGGTGCCCAGCGTGGTGACGATGACCAGGCCGTCGTGGCCCTTGGCCGCGCCGTAGATCGCCTCGGCGTAGCCGGCGGCGTCGGCGTCGTTCAGGGCGATCACCTTGCGGCCGAGCTCCTGCTCGAACACGTCATCGACGTTCTTGCCCACCCAGGACTGGTCCAGGTTCGCCATGAACACCACGGTGTTGTGCTTGATGGGAGCCGGGAAGGTGATACCCACCGGGGTGTCGGCAGGCAGGTCGAAGGACTCCACCACCTCGCGAGTCACGCGTGCGACCGCCTCCGGTGTGGAGGGCTGCGGCGTTTCGATGCGCACCCGCTCCTGCGTCAGCTCGCCGGTCTCCAGGTCCACGGGGGCGCCCTTGATGCCGGAGCCGCCAATGTCTATGCCAAGAGCAATCATTTTCGTTAGACCTTTCGCAGTGCTTGGGAAGATTCTAAGCGGCTTCGGTGGAGGGAAGGGTGAGAATACGAGCGCCGTCGGCCGTCACCGCGATCGTGTGCTCGAACTGCGCCGTGCGTTGCTTGTCCGCCGTGGTGATGGTCCAGCCGTCCTCCCACTGGTCCCAGTCCACCCCACCCAGGGTCAGCATTGGTTCGATGGTGAAGACCATGCCCTCCTGCATGACCTCGTTGTGGAGCGGAGCGGCGTCGTAGTGGGGAACGATCAGGCCGGAGTGGAATGCCTCTCCCACGCCGTGCCCGGTGAAGTCCCGCACCACGCCGTAACCGAAGCGCTTGGCGTAGGACTCGATCACCCGGCCGATCACGTTGATCTCGCGGCCGGGCCGCACCGCCTTGATTCCCCTCATCAGTGCCTCGCGGGTGCGCTCGATCAGCAGGTGGGAGTCCTCATCCACCTGCCCGATCTCGAACATCGTGCACGTGTCGCCGTGCACGCCGTCGATGTAGGCCGTGATGTCCACGTTGAGGATGTCGCCCTCGACCAGCACCGTGTCGTCCGGGATGCCGTGGCAGATCACCTCGTTCAGGGAGGTGCACACGGACTTCGGGAAGCCCATGTAGTTCAGGCAGGATGGGTAGGCGCCGGCCGCGATGACGAACTCGTGGGCGGCCGCGTCGATCTCATCGGTGCGGGTGCCGGGCACGCACAGCGGGCGGATGTGCTCCAGGGCGTCGGCGGCGATGCGACCGGCGGCGGCGATCCTCTCCACCGTCTCCGCGTCCTTCACGTCGGAGGAGTTGACCACCTCCGGGCCGTCGTGGAACAGGTACTCCGGCCGGTCGATCCCGGCAGGCACCTGCCGCTCGGGAGAGATGCGGCCGGGAACCAGGGGAGCAAAGGTGGAGCGATTCATGCCCGCCATCTTAAGACCCCGCTCTCAGTTGGTGAACGTGTGCTCCGGGCCCGGGAACTGGGAGGCCCGCACCGCCTCCACGTACTCCTGGGTGGCGGTGTGCAGCGCGGAGCCCAGGTGGGCGAACTGGCGGGCGAAGGACGGGGACCACTGCGTCATGCCGGCCATGTCCGTCCACACCAGCACCTGCCCGTCCACGTCCACGCCGGCCCCGATACCGATGACCGGGATCGGCACCACCTCGGTGACGCGGGCCGCCACGTGGGCCGGCACCATCTCGATCACCACGGCGCTCGCGCCGGCCTCGTAGAGGGCGTAGGCGTCGTCCACCAGCGCGTCGGCGGCGCTCTCCGTGCGGCCCTGGATGCGCTTGCCGCCAAAGGCGTTCTCCAGCTGCGGGGTGAAACCCAGGTGCCCGACCACGGGGATGCCGCTGGCGGCCAGCAGCCGCACCTGCGGGGTGACGCGCTGGCCGCCCTCAAACTTCACGGCCCCCGCGCCGGCCTTCATCAGGCGCACGGCGGAGGCGTGGGCCTGCTCCGGGCTGGCCTCGTAGGTGCCAAAGGGCAGGTCTGCCACCACCAGGGCCCGGCGTGCCGCCCGCGCCACCGCGCGCGTCGCCACCACCATCTCGTCCAGCTCCACCGGCAGGGTGGTGTCGTGGCCGTGGACGACGTTGCCCAGGGAGTCGCCCACCAGCAGTACGTCCACGCCGGCCCGGTCAAAGATCGAGGCCGTGACGAAGTCGTAGGCGGTGAGCATGGTGATCTTCTCGCCGGTCTCCTTGGCGGCGAGCAGGTGCGGGATCCGCACCCGCTGGCGCGTCTTGATCGACTTCAGGGGGGCGCTGTCCTCTAAACGCATAACAACCTTCCTTAAGCGTCAGTGCGGGTCAGATCTGCTCTAGCCAGCGGCTGGTGATGGGGACCTCGCGGCCCACCTGGAATCCTCGCTCATGCAGGCGCGGCGCGGGGGCGTATTGGCGGCGCTTCCACTCCGAGCGCTGGATCAGCCTCAACACCTGGTCAACCTCCGCCGGGTCGTGCTTTTGCGCCAGCTCCTCACGGGTGAGCTGGTTTTCCAGCGCGTCGGCCACCAGCGGGTCCAGGCGGGAGTACGGCGGCAGGGAGTCAGAGTCCTGCTGGTCCGGGGCCAGCTCGGCGCTGGGCGGCTTGGTGATTGAGGACTCCGGGATGGGCGGGGTCTCCCCGGCGGCCTCGGCCTGCTCGTTGCGCCAGCGGGACATCTCCCACACCAGCGTCTTGGGCGCATCGCCCAGCGGCGCATACCCGCCGCAGGTGTCTCCGTACATCGTGGAGTAGCCCACCGCGACCTCGGTGCGGTTACCGGTGGCCAGCACCAGGCCACCCTCCTCGTTAGAGATACCCATCAGGATCGCCCCGCGCACCCGCGCCTGGATGTTCTGCGCGGAGATACCGGTCAGGGGCAGCGCGGCGGCGTAGGCCCCCACCATCAGCCCGATAGGCACCACCCGGTAGTCCAGGCGGTTGACGTCCGCCGTCAGCTTGGCGTCCTCCCTGGAGTGGCGCGAGGAGTACTCCGAGGGCATGGAGACGCCCACCACGTTGCGCCCGCCCAGCACGTCGGCCGCCATCACCGCCACCAGGGCGGAGTCGATGCCGCCGCTCAGCCCCAGGATGGCGCGCTTGATGCCGTTCTTGGAGGTGTAGGCGTCCAGGCCGGCGCAGATCGTCAGGTAACCGATCTCCGCCTGGCTGGCGCCCGCCAGGTCGGGGCCCACGCACTCGCCCTCGCACACCAGCCAGGGCGCGAAGAAGGGGGCGCGGGCCCGCACCTCACCGGAGGGCGATACCAGCAGCGAACCGCCAGCGAAGACGACGTCGTCCGTTGCACCCGCCAGGTTCGCAAAGGCCACCGTGGCACCCAGCCGGCCCGCCGCCTGCGTCACCACCGCGCGGTGGCGCGAGGGCGAATCCAGCGTGGCCTGCTCGCGACCGCACACCACGTAGAAGGCGGCGCCCTCACGCGGCTCGCACCGCTCCAGGGCGGCCAGGCCGTCCAGCAGCACCACCTCACCAGGCGCGTACCAGCCGTGCGGCAGGATCCAGCGCGGCTCGGTGCCGTCGTGGAGCACCACCATCACCTGGGCGGCGTCCACCAGCTCCTGGACCTGCGCAATCGCCTCATCCCAGGCGTGGCGGAAGGCCGAACGCGCCGCCAGGTCACCCAGCGGCTCGCCGCTGAGCGCACCCACCGGGGTGACCACGACGTTCGCGCCGACCTGCGCGGCCCGCTCCACCTTTGCCTTCAGGGCAGAAAAGTTCGCGGCAAAGTCGCCCACCACCGGGTCCACTTGCGCCAGTGCAATACGAAGACTCATGCCACAAGCCTATTGCGCAAATGAGGGCGTTGCCGACCACGCGCGCCCAAAACCGGTGCTATTCGCGCCCGGCGGCGTCCCGGGCGGCTGCAACGCCCGCACCGGCCCGGGCGGTAGGGTTAGGGGCGGACTTTTAGGAGGAAGCGCATGACACAGGAAGTTCTCTCGCCGCTCGACGAAGCCGGCGTGGCAGCGGCCGTGGAAGCCGCCCTGGCGCAGGTCGGGGCTGCAGCGACCCTGGCCGAGCTGAAGACGGCCCGCCTGGCCGCCCTGGGCGACAACGCCCCGCTCACGTTGGCAAACCGCGAGATCCGCAACCTGGAGCCCGCCCAGCGTGGCGCGGCAGGCAAGCTGCTGGGCATGGCCCGCTCCCGCGTCACGAAGGCCGTGGAGGAGCGCACCGCGGAGCTGGAGGTGACGGAGAAGGAGGCCGCCATCGCCGCCGAGCGCCTGGACGTCACCGTCCCCACGCGGCGCACCGCCGCCGGCGCCCGCCACCCGCTGTCCGTGCTGATCGACGAGATCTCTGACCTGTTCGTCTCGATGGGCTGGCGCATCGCGGAGGGGCCGGAGATCGAGCACGAGTGGTTCAACTTCGATGCCCTCAACTTTGGCCCCGATCACCCGGCCCGCCAGATGCAGGACACCTTCTACCTGGACCCGGCCGGCGCGCAGGCGAGCGCGCAGGACTCCGCCCCCGGGCAGGGGGACGCCGCCGGGCAGGGGAGCGACGCCCCCGGGGAGGTGGACTCCGCCCCCGGGGAGGTGGACTCCGCCCCCGGGGACGCGCGGACGGGTGCGGCAAGCGGCGCCGAGGGCCTGGTTTTGCGCACTCACACCTCCCCGGTGCAGGCGCGCGTGCTGCTGGACGCGCAGCCGCCGCTGTTCATCGCCTGCCCGGGCAAGGTGTTTCGCACGGACGCGCTGGACGCCACCCACACCCCGGTCTTCCATCAAGTGGAGGGACTGGCCGTGGCTGAGGGGCTGACCATGGCCCACCTGAAGGGCACCCTGGAGCACTTCGCCCGCTCCATGTTCGGCCCGGACTCCAAGATCCGCCTGCGCCCCTCCTTCTTCCCGTTCACCGAGCCCAGCGCGGAGATGGACTTCTGGTTCCCGCAGAAGAAGGGCGGCCCTGGCTGGATCGAGTGGGGCGGCTGCGGCATGGTCAACCCGAACGTGTTGGCCTCCTGCGGCATCGACCCGAACAAGTACACCGGCTTCGCATTCGGCATGGGCCTGGAGCGCACGCTCATGCTGCGCCACGGCATCGCTGATATGCACGACATCGTTGAGGGAGACCAGCGCTTCTCCCAGCAGTTCGGACCCACTGGAAGGGGCAAGTAAATGCCGCTGATTCCCCTGTCTTGGCTTGGCCAGCACGTTGACCTCTCCGCCGCCCCGGACGCGCAGGCGCTCGCGGCCGCCCTGGTGAAGGTGGGCATCGAGGAGGAGGCGATCGTTCCTCCCGCAGTGACGGGGCCGCTGGTGGTGGGCCGCGTGCTCACGCTCGTGAAGGAGACCCACAAGAACGGCAAGACCGTCAACTACTGCCGCGTGGACGTGGGCGAGCACAACGACGCCCCGGGCACCGGCAAGGAGCCCAGCGAGGTGCCCAGCCGCGGGATCGTGTGTGGTGCGCACAACTTCGTGGAGGGCGACTTCGTGGTGGTCTCCCTGCCCGGCACCGTTTTGCCCGGCCCGTTCCCGATCGCGGCGCGCAAGACCTACGGCCACACCTCCGACGGCATGATCTGCTCCGGTCGCGAGCTGGGATTGAGCGACGAGCACGACGGCATCATCGTGCTCACCGATATGTTCCCGGGTCGCGAGTTCACCCCCGGCCAGGACGCCATTTCCCTGCTGGGCCTGGGCGAGGAGGTGCTGGAGGTCAACGTCACGCCCGACCGCGGCTACTGCTTCTCGATGCGCGGCCTGGCCCGCGAGTACGCCCACTCCACCGGCGCGGCCTTCACCGACCCCGGCCTGGCACCGGTGCGCGCGCAGCGCGTGCTGGTGGGCGGGGACGACGTTGCCGCCGGCGCCGCTGCGGCCGGTGCCGAGGCGGTGGACGGCCTGTTCGGCGTGCAGCTGGCGGATGAGGCGCCGATCCACGGCAAGCCGGGCTGCGACGTGTTCACCACCCGGATCGTGCGCGGGATCGACCCGAGCGCGCCCACCCCGGCGTGGATGGCCGACCGCCTGCGCCTGGCGGGCATGCGCCCGATCTCCCTGGCCGTGGACGTGACGAACTACGTCATGCTGGACCTGGGCCAGCCGCTGCACGCCTACGACCTGGGCAAGCTGGCCGCCCCGCTGGTGGTGCGCCGCGCCGAGGCGGGGGAGAGGTTCACGACGCTAGACGGGGTGGAGCGCACGCTGGACGCGCAGGACCTGCTGATCACCGACAGCCCGGACGGCGCGCTGGGCAGCCGCATTCAGGGCCTGGCCGGTGTCATGGGCGGGGCGGCCTCCGAGGTGAGCGCCACCACCACGGACGTGCTGGTGGAGGCCGCGCACTTCGACCCGGTGAGCGTGGCGCGCACGGCGCGCCGCCACAAGTTGCCCTCAGAGGCGGCCAAGCGTTTCGAGCGTGGCGTGGACCCGCTGCTGCCGGCGGTGGCCAGCCAGGCCGTGGTTGACCTGCTGGTGGAGTACGGCGGCGGCACCGCGGAGGGCGCCTACCTGCAGGTGGGCGAGCCGAGCCTGCCGAGCGCGGTCGACTTCCCGCTGGCCGAGGTGGAGCGCCTGACGGGCCTGCAGCTGGGCGAGGAGCGGATCGTGGAGCTGCTGGAGGAGATCGGTGCCACCGTGACCGGTCAGGGCGGGGTGCGTAGCGTGACCCCGCCGTCCTGGCGCAGCGACCTGAGCGGCCCGGCGCACTTCGTGGAGGAGGTGGCCCGCCTGGAGGGCTACGACGCGATCGCCTCCGTGGTGCCCGCCGCCCCGGCGGGGGCCGGGTTGAGCGTGGAGCAGCGCATCCGCCGCGAGATCGGTTTGCTGCTGGCGGGTGCCGGCCTGACCGAGGTGATGACGGACCCGTTTGTGGCGGGGGACGACGCTGCGCTGGGACTGGGTGAGGGCGACGAGCGTCGCCTGCGCCTGCGCCTGGCCAACCCGTTGGCGGACGACGCTCCGTTCCTGCGCTCTAGCCTGCTGGAGACGCTGCTGGGCGCGGTGCGCCGCAACGTGGCGCGCGGAATGCAGGACCTGGCCCTGTTCGAGCTGGGCCTGGTGCCGGTGGCGGCCACCGCGAAGGGCAACGCGCCCGTGGCCGGTGGGGCGCGGCCGGACGAGCAGACCCTGGCGGGCCTGCTGGCGGCCACCCCGCGTCAGCCGCTGAAGCTGGCGGCGGTGTTCACCGGTCTGGCCGTGCAGGCCGGCCCGTTGAGCGCGGCGCGCGCCTACGACTGGGCGGACGCGGTGCAGACTGCCCGCGAGGTGGCCCGCGTGGCCGGCGCCCAGCTGGAGGTGCGCGGCGTGGAGATGGCTCCCTGGCACCCCGGGCGCTGCGCCGAGCTGTCCGTGGACGGCGCCGTGGTGGGGCACGCCGGTGAGCTGCACCCGCGCGTGGTGGAGGGCTTTGGGCTGCCCGAGCGTGCCTGCGCCCTGGAGCTGGACCTGAGCCTGCTGCTGGACAAGCGCCCGCGCGAGGTGGTCAAGACCGTGCCGGTCTCCACCTTCCCGGTGGCCAAGGAGGACTTCGCCTTCGTGGTGCCGGCAGACATGCCGGTGGCGCGCGTACTGGAGTGCGTGCGCGCCGCGGCCGGCGAGCTGGCCGAGGACGTGCGGCTGTTCGACGTCTACACCGGCGCTTCCGTGGGTGATGGCAACAAGTCGGTGGCGGTGGCGGTGCGCCTGCGCGCGGACAACAAGACGCTCACTAACGAGGAACTGGCCGAGGCCCGCGCGGGCATTATCGCTGCGGCAGAGCAGCGGCTAGGTGCCCGCCTGCGCTAGGGCAGGTGCGAGCCTTGCCCTTCCTTCTTGGGAGCGGGGCTGGTGTGCAGAGGGTGGCCGGGGTGCGTGAGCGCCCCGGCCACCGCCGTGTCTGCGGGGCCGCGCCCGCCCCGGCAGGAGACGGACTTGGTCACACAGATCCGGCGGCGGGACCCTTAGCCGCCTTTCGGCAGCGGGCCTATTGCATACTTGAACCATGCGGATTCTGATTGCAGTTGCGTCCAAGCACGGTTCCACCAGCGGCGTTGGGGATGAGATCGCCCGAGTGCTGGGGGAGTGCGGTCACGAGATCGTCCGCACGCAGCCGGAGCTGGTGGACAGCCTGAACGGTTTTGACGCCATCGTGCTGGGCTCTGCGGTCTACATGACCCACTGGATGGACACGGCCCGCGACTTCGTCAAGCGTTTCTCCGCAGACCTGCGCCGCCTGCCGGTCTTCACGTTCTCCGTGGGCATGAGCGGCATGGTCAACGGGCAGGCGGCCGACCCCTCCCGCGTCGGGCCCGTGCTGCTTTCCCTGGAGCCCATCGACAACATCACCTTCTCCGGCCGGATCGACTCCAGCCTCCTGTCCCTGCGCGAGCGCTCCATTGCTCGCCTGGGTGGCGCCATCGAGGGCGACTACCGCGACTGGGAGCTGGTGCGCCAGTGGGCGCACAAGATCGACGCGGAACTGCGCGAGCACCTGATCGAGCCCGGCCAGCAGAGCTAGCCCGGCCCGCCGGGCCCCGGTCGGGGCCAAGGGTCTCTACCCGCGCAGGGCCCGTGCCGGTTGCGCCCGGGGTTCCCTGCGGCGGGGCGTTCCGCCAGTGCGGGGCGGGTGAGCAGACTCACGCGAAGCCGCGCGCCAATATTACTGAATGGCTATGCGTATATCAGTATGCTTATTTGCATGCTTGAGGTCGCCGTTGTAGGGGCCACCGGGTACGCCGGTGGCGAGGTGTTGCGTCTGCTCACGGCCCACCCCGGGGTGCGGGTGCGAACCGTGACCGCCGGCGCCTCCGCCGGCAGCACTCTGGGTGAGCACCACCCGCACCTGCACTCGCTGGCCCACCTGGTGGTGTCCCCCTCCACCGTGGAGAACCTGCTGGGGCACGACGTCGTCTTCTTCGCCCTGCCCCACGGCGCCTCCGGCGAGCTCACCGCCCAGCTCGAGGCCGCCGGCTTTGACGGCGTGGCCATCGACTGCGGCGCAGACCACCGCCTGACCAGCGCCGCCGCGTGGGAGCAGTGGTACGGCGGGACGTACCCGGGCGCCTGGACCTACGGGATGCCGGAGCTGCTGCACGCCGGAGAGGCCACCGCCAAGGAGCAGCGCGCCGCCCTGCGCGCCACCAAGCGCGTGGCGGTGCCCGGCTGCAACGTCACCGCGATCACCCTGGCCTTCCAGCCGCTGCTGGACCTGATCGACCCCGCCGCCCTCACCGCAGTGCTGGCCGTGGGCTACTCCGGCGCCGGCAAGGCGCTCAAACCCCACCTCACGGCCGCAGAAGCCCTGGGCCAGCTGGCCCCCTACGCGGTGGGCGGCGCGCACCGGCACGTGCCGGAGATCGAGCAGAACCTGGCGGTGGCCGGGGCCAAGCGCCCCCGCATCAGCTTCACGCCCGTGCTGGCTCCGGTCAGTCGCGGCATCCTGGCCACCTGCACGGCCCCCACCACTGCCTCCGCCGAACAACTGCACGCTGCGGCCAGCGCCGCCTACGCCAGCGAGGAGCTCATCACCGTGCTGCCCCCGGGCCAGTGGCCCTCCACGGCGCCGGTGGTGGGCACGGGCCGCGCCGTGATCGGCGTGGGCCTGGACGAGCGCGCCGGGCGCGCGGTGGCGATCTGCGCCATCGACAACCTGGGCAAGGGCACGGCCAGCGCGGCCATCCAGTGCATGAACCTGACCACCGGCCAGAGCGAGAGCACTGGCGTCCCCCTGATTGGAGTAGCCCCGTGAGCGTGACATTCCCCGCCGGCTTCCAGGCCGCCGGCGTCACCGCCGGCCTGCGTGCCTCCGGCAAGCCCGACCTGGCCCTGGTGGTAAACACCGGTCCGCTGGCCGCCGCCGCCGCAGTGACCACCGCCAACCGGGTGCACGCCGCCGCAGTTGACCTCACCCGCGCCAACGTGGCCGACGGCGCCGCCCGCGCGGTGGTCATCAACTCCGGCAACGCCAACGCCTGCACCGGCCCGCAGGGCGCCAGGGACGCCGCCGACTTCGCCGCCACCACGGCCCGCGCCCTGGGCCTGCCCGCCGGCGAGGTGCTGGTGGGCCAGACCGGCGTGATCGGCCACCTGGTGGACATGCCCAAGCTGCTCGCGGGCGTCGAGGTGGCGGTAGCCCAGCTCTCGGAGCAGGGCGGTCCGGCCGCCGCCCAGGCGATCCTGACCACGGACACCGTGGACAAGCAGGTGGAGCTGACCGCGCCCGCCGGCTGGAGGGTGGGGGGCATGGCCAAGGGGGCCGGCATGCTGGCCCCGGCCCTGGCCACCATGCTGTGCGTCATCACCACGGACGCGGCCTGCGAGCCGGCGGACCTGGACGCGGCGCTGAAGAGCGCCGTAGCGCGCACGTTCAACCGCCTGGACTCCGACGGCTGCATGTCCACTAACGACACCGTCTTCGCCCTGGCCTCCGGCGCCTGCGGGCTTACCGCCTCCCGCGAGGAGCTCACCGAGGTCCTCACCGAGGCCTGCCGGCGCCTGGCGCTGGGCCTGCTGGCCGACGCGGAGGGCGCCAACCACGACGTGGCCGTGACCGTGCGCGGCGCCAGCAGCGTGGCGGCGGCCGAGGCGGTGGGCCGCGCGGTGACCCGCTCGAACCTGGTCAAGACCGCCATCTTCGGCAACGACCCGAACTGGGGCCGCATTGTGGCGCAGGTGGGCACCGTGCCGGCGCAGGTGGCCCCCTTCGACCCGGCCGACCTCGAGGTGATCATCAACGGCAAGACCGTTTGCGAGGGCGGGCTGCCCGCCTGCGACCCCAGCGAGGTGGACATGTCCCCGCGCCAATGCGAAATCGTCATCGACCTGCACGCCGGGAAGGAGGAGGCGACCGTGTGGACCAACGACCTAACCCACGCCTACGTCCACATCAACAGCGCCTACACGACATGAACAACCTGGACAATCTCTCCCTAACCCCCGCCCAGAAGGCGAGCGTCCTGCTGGAGGCCATGCCCTGGCTGGAGCGCTTCACCGGCGCGGTGGTGGTGATCAAGTTCGGCGGCAACGCCATGGTGGACGAGGACCTGGAGCGGGCCTTCGCCCGCGACGTGGTCTTCCTGCGCCAAATGGGCCTGCGCCCGGTGGTGGTGCACGGCGGCGGTCCGCAGATCAACGCGATGCTGCAGCGGCTGGGCCTGGAGGCTGAGTTCCGGGGCGGCCTGCGCGTGACCACGCCCGAGGTGATGGACGTGGTGCGCATGGTGCTGACCGGCCAGGTGCAGCGCCGCCTGGTCTCTTTGCTCAACGAGCACCTGCCGGTGGCGGTGGGCATCAGCGGCGAGGACGGCGGCCTGCTGCGGGCCCGCCAGCGGATGGCAGAGGTGGACGGCGAGAGCGTGGACGTCGGCCTGGTGGGCGACGTGGTGGAGGTCAACCCGGCCGCCGTGCTGGAGCTGCTGGAGGCGGGCCGCATCCCGGTGATCTCCTCGATCGCCCCGCTGTCCACGGACCCGACCACGGTGCTGAACGTGAACGCTGACACCGCCGCCGCCTCCCTGGCGGTGGCGCTGAAGGCACGCAAGCTGCTGATGCTCACCGACGTGGAGGGCCTGTACTCGGCGTGGCCGGACAAGTCCTCGCTGGTCTCCACGATCAACGACGTGGCCCTGGAGGCGCTGCTGCCGACCTTGGAGTCCGGCATGGTGCCCAAGATGGAGGCCTGCCTGCGGGCGGTTCGCGGCGGGGTGCCGCAGGCGCACGTGGTGGACGGCCGCGTGCCCCACTGCCTGCTGCTGGAGATCTTCACCGACACCGGCATCGGCACCCTCGTTACCCCGAAGTTGGTGCGCTAGTGGGCAAGGATTTGCTGGACGACGCTCCGCCCGCCGCCCCCTGCCAGCCCGCCGCTGCGCCCGGGGCGCGGGACGTGGCGCGGCGCCACGCGGACGCACTGCTCAACACCTTCGGGCAGGTCAAGGCCGCCCTGGTGGGCGGCGAGGGCAGCTACCTGTTCGACGCCGCAGGCAAGCGCTACCTGGACCTGCTGGGCGGCATCGCGGTTTCCTGCCTGGGCCACGGCCACCCGGCCCTGGTGGAGGCGATCAGCGCGCAGGCGGCCAGCATGATCCACACCTCCAACTTCTTTGCCACCCCCGCGCAGGTGGAGCTGGCGGAGGAGCTGCTGCGGCTGAGCCTGCCGCCCGAGCTGTGCGCCACCAGCCGGGTCTTCCTGTCCAACTCCGGCACGGAGGCCAACGAGGCGGCCCTGAAGCTGGCGCTGCGCCACGGCGGCCAGGCCCGCCCGCGCCTGGTGGCGCTGCAGGGCGCCTTCCACGGCCGCTCCACCGGCGCGCTCAGCCTCACCCACAAGGAGGCCTACCGCGCCCCGTTCGCGCCCTTCGCCCGCGAGGTAACCTTTGTTGCCCCGGACGACGCGGAGGAGCTGGCGCGGGAGCTGGGGCGCAGGGACGTGGCGGCCGTCTTCGCCGAGCCCATCCAGGGCGAACGCGGGGTGGTGGCCCTGAGCCACGACTACCTGCGCGCGGCCCGCCGCCTGTGCAGCGAGCACGGCGCCCTGCTGGTAGTGGACGAGGTGCAGACCGGCTCCTACCGCACCGGCGCCTTCCTGGCCCACCACGCCGCCGGCATCACCCCGGACGTGATCACCCTAGCCAAGTCGCTGGGCGGGGGAGTGCCGATCGGCGCCACCATCGCGGTGGGGGAGCCGGTCTGTTCCCTGCTGGGCCCGGGCAGCCACGGCTCCACCTTCGGCGGCAACCCCCTGGCCGCAGCCGCGGCCCTGGCCGTGCTCGGCACCGTGCAACGCGAGGGGCTGGCGGCGCGCATCGGCGAGCTCTCGCGGCGCTGGAGCCGGGACCTGGCCGCCCTGAGCGGGGTGGCGCAGGTGCGCGCCTACGGCCTGCTGATCGCGGTCGAACTGGAGCAGGGCGCGGACGGCCCAAGCTCGGCGGACGTGGCGGCAGCGCTCATGGAGGCCGGCTTCATCGTCAACGCCGTCACACCCACGGCCCTGCGCCTGGCACCCCCCTACACCCTGAGCGACGCGGAGGCCGATTCCTTCACCCGCGCGCTCGGCCACATACTGACCACCCAAGCGAAGAACTCCGCGCTCCCCGCCGCAGGCAACGAGGTGGGGGCGGCGGGAGGAACGTCGTCCACCGAGGAGAAAAGATGAACACCACGGCACGATCGCGAACCGGCCGCCACGCCGCCATCACCCGCCTGATTGAGACGGCGGATATCTCCTCGCAGGAACAGCTGCGGGAGCTGCTGGCCGCCCAGGGCATCAACGCCACGCAGGCCACGCTCTCGCGTGACCTGGTGGACCTGGGCGCCATGAAGGTGCGCACAGCGGACGGCACCTCCGCCTACCGCCTGCCCTCGGAGGGCGTCACCGGGCAGCCCGGTCGGGCGCTGCCCGCCATCGGAGAGAGCGCCGACGCGCGGCTGGCCCGCTGGTGCTCCGACCTCCTGGCGGAGGCGCAGGTGGCGCTCAACCAGGTGGTGCTGCACACCCCGGCCGGCGCCGCCCAGCTGCTGGCCTCCGCCCTGGACCGTGGCGTCATCCCCGAGGTGCTGGGCTGCGTGGCGGGAGACGACACCGTGCTCGTCATCTGCACGGGCGAGCAGGAAGCCAAGGACCTGTGCGAGTATCTGCTGCGCCTGGCCGGACGCGCCGAATCCAACCTCTCCACCCAGGTACTGGGCTCTGCGGCAGCGCAGGGCGGGGCGGGTGAGGCCTAGTCGGCCGGCGCTCACCTCGCAACACCCCAACTCGTCGCGGTGACATCCACACCGCCCTCCCCGCGCGCAGCGCAAAACAAAGCAAGGAAGAACAGCAAATGAGTCAGAACAAGAACCGCGTGGTGCTGGCCTACTCCGGCGGCCTGGACACCTCCGTCGCCATCGGGTGGATCGGCGAGCAGACAGGAGCAGAGGTCATCGCCGTGGCCGTGGACGTGGGCCAGGGAGGCGAGGACCTAGAGGTGATCCGCCAGCGCGCGCTGGACTGCGGCGCGGTGGAGGCCTACGTGGCGGACGCTCGCGACGAGTTCGCTGAGGAATACTGCATGCCGGCGTTGGCCGCTAACGCGCTCTACCAGAAGCGTTACCCGCTGGTATCAGCCCTGTCCCGCCCCGTCATCTCTAAGCACTTGGTGCGCGCAGCCCGCCAGTTCGGGGCCACCACGGTTGCCCACGGTTGCACCGGTAAGGGAAACGACCAGGTACGGTTCGAGGTCTCCATCACCTCCATGGCCCCGGACCTGAAGTGCATCGCGCCGGTGCGTGACCTGGCGCTGACCCGCGACGTGGCGATCGACTACGCGGAGAAGCACTCCCTGCCGATCGAGACCACCAAGTCCAACCCGTTCTCCATCGACCAGAACGTGTGGGGCCGCGCCATCGAGACCGGCTTCCTGGAGGACATCTGGAACGCGCCCACCAAGGACGTCTACTCCTACACGGACGACCCGTCCTACCCGCCGCTGCCGGACGAGGTGGTGATCGGTTTCGAGCGGGGCGTGCCCGTCTCCATCGACAGCCGTCCCGTCACGCCGCTGCAGGCGATCGAGGAGCTCAACCGCCGCGCCGGCGCGCAGGGCGTGGGCCGCCTGGACCTGGTGGAGGACCGCCTGGTGGGCATCAAGTCCCGCGAGATCTACGAGGCGCCGGGCGCGATCGCGCTGATCACCGCCCACGAGGAGCTGGAGAACTGCACGATCGAGCGCGAGCAGGCCCGCTTCAAGAAGATCGTGGACGCCCGCTGGGCAGAGCTGGTCTACGACGGGCAGTGGTTCAGCCCGCTGAAGCACTCCCTGGACCAGTTCATCGCCGACACGCAGCGCTACGTAACCGGCGAGATCCGCATGACGCTGCACGGCGGGCGCGCCGTGGTCACGGGCCGCCGCTCCGCCCAGTCGCTGTACGACTTCAACCTGGCCACCTACGAGACCGGCGACACCTTTGACCAGTCCTCCTCGCGTGGCTTCATCGAGATCTACGGCATGACCACCAAGCTGGCGGCCTTCCGCGCCGAGCGCGAGGGCGACGGCATCGACTTCGGGGTGGGCAACCTCTGATGGCGCTGTGGGGAGGGCGGTTTGCCGGCGGGCCCAGTGACGCGCTGGCCGCGCTGAGCGTTTCCACGCACTTTGATTGGCGCCTGGCGGTTTACGACCTGCGGGGCTCGATTGCGCACGCCGGCGTGCTGGCGAGCGTTGGGCTGCTGGACGCGCGTGAGCACGCCGCGATGGTGGACGCGCTGCGTCAGATGATCGTGGACGTTGAGGCGGGCACCTTGGTGGCCGCACCAGAAGACGAGGACGTGCACTCTGCGCTAGAGCGCGTCTTGATCGAGCGGGTGGGCCCCGAGCTGGGCGGCAAGCTGCGGGCCGGCCGGTCCCGCAACGACCAGATCGCCACCCTGATCCGCATGTACTTGCGGGAGCGCGCCCGCTTCATTGCGGCGGGGGTGGCCGACGTTGCCGCCGCCCTCCTTGAGCAGGCGCGTGCCGCCGGGGAGGCCGTGATGCCAGGCCGCACCCACTTGCAGCACGCGCAGCCGGTACTGGTGGCCCACCAGCTGGCCGCCCACGCCTGGCCGCTACTGCGCGACGTGGCACGGCTGGCCGACTTCGACAAGCGGGCCGCGATCTCGCCGTACGGCAGCGGCGCCCTGGCTGGCAACACGCTGGGGCTTGACCCGCAGGCGGTGGCCGCCGAGCTCGGCTTTGCCGACAGCGTGCCTAACTCGATTGACGGCACTGCCTCGCGCGACGTGGTGGCCGAGTTCTCCTTCATCGCCGCGATGATCGCGGTGAACCTCTCGCGGCTCAGCGAGGAGATCATCGTGTGGAACACGCGCGAGTTCGGTTACGTTCAGCTGGACGACGCCTTCTCCACCGGGTCTTCGATCATGCCGCAGAAGAAGAACCCGGACGTGGCGGAGCTGGCGCGCGGCAAGGCCGGACGCCTGATCGGTGACCTGGCCGGCCTGCTGGCCACCCTGAAGGGGCTGCCGCTGGCCTACAACCGCGACCTGCAGGAGGACAAGGAGCCGGTCTTCGATGCCATAGACAACCTGGAGCTGCTGCTGCCGGCGGTGAGCGGGATGGTGGCCACCATGCGCCTCAACTATGAGCGGATGGCGCAGCTGGCCCCGCAGGGCTTCTCCCTGGCCACGGACATCGCCGAGTGGCTGGTCAAGCGCGGGGTGCCCTTCCGCGTGGCCCACGAGGTCTCCGGTGCGTGCGTGCGCCTGTGCGAGGAGCAGGGCAAGGAGCTGATCGATCTCACCGACGCCGAGCTGGCCCAGATAGGCGGTGGGCTCACCCCGCAGGTGCGCGAGGTTCTCACTGTGGCCGGTTCCGTCTCCGCCCGCGCCGGGCGCGGCGGCACCGCACCGGTCCGGGTGGCCGAGCAGCTGGCGGAGCTGGCCGGAGCGCTGCAGCGGGCCCGGGACTTCGCGGACAGCTAGGGCTTTGCGAGGCCGAGCGGGCCGCGAGGGGCAACCCTCGCGGCCCGCATTGCTGTCCGGCGCGGGAGCCGCCTAGAGCCGGTCGGCGGTGAGCACCCGCTTGGTGCGGGTGAGGCTGGCGGCCAGGTTGACGGCGGCCGCCCTGCGCGCCCGGGTGAGCAGGACGCGACCCTGCTCGTTTCGCGTGTAGTGGGCGCGCATCCTCAACCCGCGCCGGGCCAGCTCGGTGAGGAAGAGATCCACGTTCTCGCGCCGCGCGGCCAGCACCGAGGGAACGTTTTGCACCAGCACCGGGCCGAGCAGCAGGGTGGAGTGGGCCGGAACCAGCAGGTAGCGGGCGGTGCGCACGGGCGCGAACAGCTCCGCCACGGCCCCGGCAAAGACCTCCTGCTCGCGCAGGGATGCGCCGCTGAGGTGGACCGTCAGCTCGTAGTCGGCGCCGACCGGGCTGACGCGCACCCTGGCCGCATCCGAGGTCACCGCGCCGGCGTGGCGCAGGGCCTGCAGTAGCGCGTCCGCCTGAGCCAGCGTGCGGCGCCGGGGGTCCAGGAAACGCCTGCGCACCACCAGGCGCACCGACCACACCACGGCCAGCACCAGGAGCACGGCCAGGGCAGCGACGAGCACAACGGAATGCACGACCCCGGCCCGCACGGAGTGGGAGAGCTGATAGGCCATGCCGAGCGCCACTGCCTCCACGGCCGCGAAAAGGAGGTCCAGGGCGGATACCACCCGGGTGGGCCGAACCGCAGCCTCCACCTCTAGGGAGAGATCCAGTCCGGTGGGGGAGTTGACGTCGTGGCGATCGATCGCCCCGCGCCAGAGCTCGCGCGTGACTGCCCGGTGCGCCGCGCGGGCCAGGTTGTCCGCGTTCAAGGCGGTGGCCCGGTGCTTGTGCCACAGCTCCGGGCTGCCGGCGCAGCGCAGCACGCCGCTCTCTACGCGCGGCTGCGTGGCGTGCGGGCCCACGAAGGTGTCGAAGCGGCGCGCCAGCTTACGCACGTCGTGCGACTGGGCGAACTCGACGCGCTGGCCTCCCGAGCTGAGCAGATCGTCGGCGTCCGCAGTGGCCAGGTGCCAGATGTTTGCCACCTTGCCCGGCGCGCTGGGGTCGATGCGGATAGCGCGGCCGCGCATCTGGTTGGTCATCATCGTGGCCTTGACGGTGCTGGCCAGCACCAGGGTGTTGAGCTGGGGGCAGTCCCAGCCCTCGCCCAGCAGGGCGGCGGTGCCCACCAGCACCGTCACCAGCCCGCGCGCGAAGGCCTCGGTGAGCACCCGCACTGCGGCCTTCGAGCCGCCGGCGAAGGTGGCCGTGGCGTAGTTCGGGCAGGCGGGCAGCGGGGTGAGGGTGAGACCGACGGACTCGGGCCCGGCCAGCTCGCGCAGGGCCGGGCCGAGCCCGGTGGGCACCACCACGCAGCTGCCGCTCAGCAGGGCAAGGCTCTGTGCAGGCGCCGGCGGGACGTCGGGCAACCCGGACGGGAGCAATCCGGCCGCAGTCAGGCAACGGCGGATGGCCTCGAAGGCGGGCACCACGCCCAGGCGCACCAGCGGCTCCGTGCCGCCCACCAGGGGCAGGGAGTCGGAGCGGATGTGGTCGGCCAGCACCAGCAGCCGCAGGTCTGCGCCCAGGTGCCGGGCCTCCGCCAGCGCGATCTGGGCGATCGAATCCAGCTTGCCCACGGAGTTCAGCAGCAGCCGGTTTGCCGCCAGATCGGAGCGGTTTATCACGCCCTTGGCATCCAGCAGGTGGTGGGCGGCGAGCAGGGCGCGCACGGCCCCCACGAACTCCTCCCCAAAGAGACGCGGGTGGGTGAGCACGAACTGCAGGCCGTCCTCCGCGCTCGCCTCCAGCCCGCCCACGTCCAGCAGGTGGGTGAGCACGGGCGGGGGAGTGATCCCGTAGCGCCGGCAGAGGTGGAGCCACCCCACCGCACCCACCTCGTCGTCCAGGCACTCGTCCACGTGCTCCGCGGGGGCAACGAACAGCGGGGAGCGCTCCAGCAGGGCCAGCGGCGCCGGCCCCTCCGGCCGTGGTCGGGCTAAATCGGCCAGGACCGCGGCGGTGCGCCCGCGCAGGGCGGAGAGCTGAGCCACCTCGGCTGCCGTGGGCTCGTTTACCAGCACGTAGTCCTGATGCGGCGCCAGGTCGCCGCTGTGGATCAGCTCCGGCACGGATATCTCCGCGTCGATGGGCCCGCACAAGTCCTCGTAGCGCTGCCACTCGGCCGGGGTGGAGTCGTAGGGCGGGGTGGCGGTCAGGGCGATGACCGCCAGGCCGGGGTTGAGGGCACGCAGCTGCGCCAGGAACGCCACCAGGGCGCGGTGCCAGGCGGTACGCAGGTGGTGGGCCTCGTCCAGCACCACCGTGGTAACGCCCGCCAGGAGCGCCGCCAGGTCCGCGTCTTGGAACGATTCCCCGGTCTCACCATCCAGGCCGCGACTGTAGGCCGCAAACAGGCTCTGGTAGGTGGTCGAGGTCAGGAACGCAGGGGAGCGCAGGCTCACCGAGGCGGCGGGCAGCGGCGCGTCGTGCCCGGGGGCGCCAACGGGGGAACGGAAGTTATCCCGCAGGCGCTGCACCCACTGGTCCCTGATCGCAAGGGAGGGGGAGAGCACTAGCGTGGGCGCGCCCAGCCGCCCGGCCAGCTCCAGGCCCAGGATGGTCTTGCCGGAACCGGGGGCGGCCACCACGTGCAGCTTGTGGTCGGCCAAGAGGGCCTGGGCGCGGTCAAGGATGCGGTGCTGGTAGGAGCGAAAGACGCCCGTGAACTCCCACGCGGCCTGTCCCATCGATGCTGCTCCTAACCTGTGCGCCTGGCCCCACCCTACGCGCCCGCTTTGCTGCCGGGACGCGATGGACGACGCTCCACCCGCGCCGCTTTCGCGTTCTGGTCGCTGCGCGCGGCGGCCTGGGGATGGGGGCGGCGGGCGGGACGTCGGACAAACCGGGCCGGAGCTACTGCTGCTCCAGGATCTCCAGCAGCGGCTGGTAGTGGTTGTCCACGGCCTCGAGGTACTCGTCCACGTCCCCCACCAGCGCGGCGCTGAGCATGCGCCCGTGGGCGTTGGCGGTGCGGCGCAGGCCGTCCTCGATGCCCGGGCCCAGGCTGGGCACGATGGACATGTGCACCAGCCAGAACGCGGAGTAGGTCTGCTCGATCAGGGGGCTGTTGAGCGGGGCGAGCAGGCGGCGGTGGAAGGCGATGTCATCCTCCATGAAGCGCTGGCCGGCCCGGGAGAGGTCGCCCATGTGCCGCACCAGGTCCGCCAGGAGCGGGTCGGGGCGGTCGTGGTGGGCGCGCACCACCTCGGGGGCCAGGCCGCGATCCAGGGCGCGGCGGGCGCGCACCACCTCCTGCAGGAAGTCGTGGCTGTCCGTGGAAGACAGCGCGGCGCGCAGCACCTGCGTCTCCACCATCGGGCCCAGCGACATGTTGCCGACGAATGAGCCGGAGCCCTGCTTGACGCTCACTATGTCCAGCGCCTCCAGCTTGCGCAGGGCCTCGCGGACGGAGGAACGCGAGACGCCGAGCATGGCGCCCAACGCGGCCTCGGTGGGCAGGGGATCGCCCGACTTGAGCTGCTCGCGCAGGATGTAGGCCTTGATGGCATCCATCGTCGCTTGTGATCTGTTGAGCGTTTCAACGGGCTTTGAGTCTCGAATCGCCAGTTGCGATAACAGTTTGGCAACGGTACCCGGATCGCGTGATTCCAGCTTGTCAGACAACATATGATTCATTCTACTTCGGCATCACCTGATGCCACGAGCCTACTCAACGATGAGGAGAAGCTATGCAGAACCGTCCCAAGAAGTGGGTCGCTTTCGCAGCCATGAGCGCCGCCGCGGCCATGCTCCTGTCCGCCTGTGGCGGCAAGACCGACGAAGCCAAGCCGGCGGGTGCGGAGAGCGTGATCACCGCTGGTGTCGCTTACGAGACCACCAACTACAACCCCTCCAACACCACCTCTGCTCTCGCAATGGGCTCCAACTGGCACGTTGTCGAGGGCCTGTACGAGACCAACATGGCCACCGGCGAGATCTACGCCGCCCTGGCCGCCGGCGACCCCACCAAGGTCTCCGACACCGAGTACGAGGTCACCCTGCGTGACGGCGCCAAGTTCTCCGACGGCTCCGATGTCACCTCCGCCGACGTGGTGGAGTCCTTCAAGCGCTCCACCGCCGAGGGCAACCTCTACGCGGGCTTCCTAGACTTCGTCGACACCGTTGACGCCAAGGACGAAAAGACCGTCTCCATCAAGCTGAAGAACCCCTTCACCCTGGTCAAGGAGCGCCTGGCCGTGGTCAAGGTCGTGCCCGCCGCCTCCACCGAGGACGACATGACCAAGATGCCGATTGGCTCCGGCCCCTACAAGTACGAGGCCATCACCGAGTCCGAGCTGACCGCCGTCAAGAACGAGCACTACAACGGCCCGCGTCCGGCCACCACCGACCGCCTGAAGTGGAGCGTCCTGAAGGACGACACCGCCCGCACCACCGCCGCCCAGGACGGTTCCATCGACGTGATGGAGTCCGTGCCGGCCGAGAACATCGCCCTGCTCGAGGCCGCCGGCTGGAAGGTCGAGAAGGTCGCCGGCTTCAACCTGCCCTTCGTGCTGTTCAACAACGCCAAGGCCCCCTTCACCGACGCCCGCGTGCGCCAGGCCTTCCTGTACGCCATCGACGTCGACAAGCTCATCTCCAACAACATGAGCGGTGAGGCCAAGGCCGCCACCTCCTTCCTGCCCGAGGACCACCCGAACTACAAGAAGGCCGAGGTCCAGTACAACTACGACCCGGAGAAGGCCAAGACCCTCCTGGCCGAGGCCGGCGTGAAGGACCTGAGCATCACCATGCTCACCACCGACCACACCTGGATCGCCAACCTGGCCCCGCAGATCAAGAACGACCTGGAGGCCGTCGGCGTCAAGGTCAACCTGCAGTCCATGGCTTCCTCCGCCCTGTACAAGGACAACCTGGACATCGACAACGCCACCTTCGACATCGCGGTTGCCCCCGGTGACCCGTCCGTGTTCGGTAAGGACCCGGCCCTGCTGATGAACTGGTGGTACGGCCCCGGCAAGTGGACCGACTACCGCACCTTCTGGGCCAAGGGCGACAAGGCCAAGTTCGAGGGCCTGAAGGCCATCATCGACGAGGCCGTCACCCTCGAGGGCGCCGAGCAGCAGAAGAAGTGGGACGAGGCGCAGGACTACATCTCCCGCGAGGTGCCGCTCTACCCGCTGTTCCACCGCAACATCATCACCGCCTACAACAGTGCCAAGATCGACGGCTTCACCCCGATCGGCACCACCGGCCTTAGCCTCCTGGGCGCCACGGTCAAGTAGTGACACTGAGTTGGCCTAACGCCTAACTCATCCGAAAGGAGGGGCGGGACACCGTTCCGCCCCTCCTTTCGCGTTCCTTCGAACGTATCGCTAAAGGAGCAAAGTCACCGTGAACATCCTTCTCCGCCTGATCGGCAGGCGCCTGGCCGTACTACCCGTGATGGTGCTGGGCGTTTCCTTCCTGGTCTTCGTAATCATGTCTCTCTCCCCGATCGACCCCGCCTACGCGGCCCTGGGAGAGACCGCCTCCACTGAGCAGATCAACGCCTACCGCGAGCAGCACGGCCTCAACGACCCGTGGTTCATCCAGTTCGGTAACTACATCTGGAACATGCTGCACGGCGACCTGGGCGTGTACGGGCAGGCCAACCTGTCGGTCTCCGACAAGGTCTTCTCCGCCCTGCCCGTCACCATGCAGCTGACCTTCCTGGGCCTGATCCTGGCCGTGGTCGTCGCCTTCCCGCTCGGCATCATCGCCGCCATCTACCGGGGCAAGGCCGCCGACCAGATCATTCGCCTCATCTCCGTGGCCTGCATCGCCACCCCGTCCTTCTGGCTGGCCATCCTCCTGGTCCTGG
This sequence comes from Buchananella sp. 14KM1171, assembly GCF_041380365.1. Taxonomy (NCBI): domain Bacteria; kingdom Bacillati; phylum Actinomycetota; class Actinomycetes; order Actinomycetales; family Actinomycetaceae; genus Buchananella; species Buchananella felis. The sequence goes on from NZ_CP159981.1 coordinate 2,291,263, forward strand.
TCTTCCTGGGCACGCTGCCCGTCTCCGGCGTCACCCCCGAGTTCTCTACGGACCCGAGCGGCTGGTTCCTGCGCATGCTGCTGCCCGCACTCGCGCTGGCGGTGCCCGTGATCGGTCAGCTCACCCGCGTGGTGCGCACCTCGATGGTGGAGGAGCTGGACCGCGACTACGTTCGCACCGCGCTCGGCGCGGGCATCCCCAAGCACATCGTGATCGGCCGCAACGTGCTACGCAACGCGCTCATCACCCCGGTCACCGTGCTCGGCCTGCGCGTCGGCTACCTGATGGGTGGCGCGGTGGTCATCGAGATCATCTTCAACCTGAAGGGAATGGGCCGCGTTCTGATCGACGGCATTCAGCAGAACTGGGTGACCGTGGTGCAGGGAGCAACGCTGGTGGTTGCCATCTCCTTCATTGTCATCAACATCATCGTGGACTTGCTCTACGTCCTCATCAACCCGCGGATTAGGTCGGTGTGATCATGCGAAAGAAGCTCACCGCTGCGCTAGAGCGCCCCGGAGTACGCGTCTCGCGTTTCTCGGCCATGACCCTGGGGGCACGTGCCTCCCTGATCTTCTTGGTCTTCATCGCGCTGACGGCAATCTTTGCCCCGGTGTTGGCCACCCACAACCCCGAGTACATCGCCGTTAAGGGCATCGCCCCGAACTCGGAGTTCTACTTCGGCACCGACCACCTGGGTCGCGACGTCTTCTCCCGGCTGCTCTACGGTGGCCGCTACTCCCTGGCCGTTGGTCTGCTGGCCACCGGCATCGCCCTGGCTCTGGGCGCCGTGATCGGCTCCGTGGCCGCCGTGGCCCGCAAGTCCATCTCCGAGACGATCATGCGCGTGCTGGACATCGTCATGTCCATCCCCGGCATCGCCCTGGCCGCCGTGCTGGTGCTGGTGCTGCGCGACCCGGAGAACCCGACCGGCTCGGTCTTCATCATCATCGTGGCGATCGCGGCCGTTTACGTGCCGCAGCTCAGCCGCATCGTGCGCGCCAACGTCATGGCCGCCTACGGCGAGGACTACGTCAACGCCGTCATCGTCTCGGGCGCCCGCGCCCCGTGGATCCTGGTCAAGCACGTGGCCCGCAACACGGCCGCCCCGGTCCTGGTGTTCGCCACCGTGCTGGTCGCGGACGCGATCATCCTGGAGGCCTCGCTGACCTTCATCGGCGCCGGCCTGCAAGAGCCGATCGCCACCTGGGGCAACATCCTCTCCGGTGCGCAGGCCGGCGTGCTGCGCGGCGAGTGGTGGCAGGCCCTGTTCCCCGGCATTGCCATCATGCTGACGGTGCTGTGCCTGAACATCCTGTCCGAGGGCATCACCGACGCGATGGTGGCCGCCCCGCAGGGCGCGGTGGCCGACACCCCGCGCTCGGACGCCGAGCGCGAGGCCGACCGCCTGCTGATCGACCCCGTTGCCTCCTACGCCGCCCAGCGCGAGACCCTGCAGGCCCGCCTGGACGCGCTCAAGAGCGTGGAGACGCAGCGCAACGACCGCTTCGTTCCCACCAGCACGGCCGCGCCGCTGCTGGAGGTGCGAGACCTGTGCATCAAGTTCCCGCGCCACGGCGACGTGAACGTGGTTGACCACGTCAACTTCGCGGTCCGCCCGGGCGAGACCATGGGTCTGGTGGGTGAGTCCGGCTGCGGTAAGTCCATCACCTCCCTGACCATCATGGGATTGATCGACCCGCGCGCGCAGATCACCGGCGAGGTGCTCTACGAGGGCCGCGACCTGCTGAAGATGTCCGTCAAGGAGCGCCAGTCCCTGCTGGGCCACGAGATGGCGATGGTCTACCAGGACGCCCTGTCCTCCCTGAACCCCTCCATGCTGATCCGCACCCAGATGAAGCAGCTGACCAGCCGTGGCGGCACCCGCTCTGCGGAGGAGCTGCTGGAGCTGGTGGGCCTGGACCCGAAGCGCACGCTCGAGTCCTACCCGCACGAGCTCTCCGGTGGTCAGCGCCAGCGCGTGCTGATCGCCATGGCCCTGACGCGTGACCCGAAGCTGGTGATCGCTGACGAGCCCACCACGGCCCTGGACGTGACCGTGCAGAAGCAGGTGATCGACCTGCTGAACAAGCTGCGCGACCAGCTGGGCTTCGCGATGATCTTCGTCAGCCACGACCTGGCCCTGGTGGCAGAGGTGGCTCACTCGGTGACCGTTATGTACGCCGGTCAGGTGGTGGAGCAGGCCCCGACCTCTGAGCTGCTGTCCAACCCGATTCACGAGTACACGCGTGGCCTGCTGGGCTCGGTGCTCTCCATCGAGTCGGGCTCGGGCCGCCTGCACCAGGTGCCCGGCACGGTCCCGTCCCCCAAGGACTTCCCCGTCGGTGACCGATTCGCCCCGCGCTCGTCCCACCCGGACTTCGGTTTGGACGTCCCGCCGCTGCGCGCCAAGGTGGCTGGCAAGGAGCACTACTTCGCGGTTGCCACCGACAAGTCCGGAAGCACGCTGCTGCCCGAGGCCGCCCACGGCCAGGACATCGAGATGGAAGGGCGCTGAAAATGGCTACTACTCCGATCATCGAGCTGCGTAAGGTCCACGTTTCCTTCCGCTCTCGTACCGGTTCGATCTTCCTGCCGAACATGGTTCACGCCGTTGACGGGATCTCCCTGTCGCTGATGCCGGGGGAGACCATCGGCATCGTGGGCGAGTCCGGCTGCGGCAAGTCGACCACCGCGAACGTGATGTGCGGCCTGCAGGCCCCCACCTCCGGGCAGGTGTTCTTCAAGGGCGAGGAGGTCACCAAGCGCACGCCGGAGGACCGCCGCCGCATGGGCCGCGTGGTCTCCGTGGTGTTCCAGTCGCCGGCGACGGCGCTGAACGCCCGCATGACGGTCAAGGACCAGCTGATGGACCCGCTGCTGGTGCACAAGATCGGCACCCCCGCCGAGCGGCACGCCCGCGTCCGCGAGCTGATCGCCATGGTCGGTCTGCCGGACTCCTCGCTGAGCGCCCTGCCGGGCCAGCTCTCCGGTGGTCAGCGCCAGCGCGTGGCTATCGCCCGCGCGCTGTCCCTGAACCCGGACGTGATCATCGCTGACGAGCCGACCTCGGCGCTGGACGTGTCCGTGCGCGCCCAGATCCTCAACCTGCTGACGGACCTGAAGTCCCAGCTCGGTTTGGCGATGGTTTTCATCAGTCACGACATCCAGACCGTCCGCTACGTCTCGGACCGGATCGTCGTCATGAACAAGGGACGGATCGTGGAGGAGGGACCCGCCCAGCAGGTGCTGGAGAACCCCACCAACGCCTACACCCGCACGCTGCTCGGTGCGGCCCCCTCCCTGCTCCACCCCGCTAAGAACTAAGCAAAGAAAGGGCAAACCATGACCATTAAGGGTGTTGTCCCCCCGGTAGTTACCGCACTGGACGCCGCCGGCAATTTCGACCGTCCCTCCTTCGACCGCAACATCGAGCGCATGCTGGCCGCCGGCGTGCACGGCCTGTTCGTGCTGGGCTCCTCCGGTGAGGTCGTCTTCTCCTCGGACGCGCGCCGTGACGAGATCGTGGACGCGGCCGTGGAGACCACGGCCAAGCGCGTGCCGGTGATCGTCGGCGTGATCGACATGCAGACCGAGCGCGTGATCGAGCACGCCCGCCGCGCGGTGGCTCACGGCGCCGACGGTGTGGTGGCCACGGCCCCGTTCTACGCGCTGGGCGGCGAGGCCCAGGTGCGTCGCCACTTCGAGCTGCTGGCTCAGGCGGTGGACGTGCCGGTTTACGCCTACGACATCCCGGTGTGCGTGCACACCAAGCTGAGCGTGGACCTGCAGATGCAGCTGGCCAAGGACGGCACGATCCAGGGTGTGAAGGACTCCTCCGGTGACGACGTTTCCTTCCGTCGCCTGCTGCTGGCCAACCGCGAGGCTGGCGAGCCGTTGGCGCTGCTGACCGGCCACGAGATGGTCGTGGACGGCGCCTACCTGGGTGGCGCCCACGGCGCGGTGCCGGGCCTGGCCAACGTGGACCCGGCCGGTTACGTGCGCCAGTGGGAGGCCTACCAGGCCGGAGACTGGGCCACGGTGGCCGCAGAGCAGGACCGCCTGACCGAGCTGATGGACATCGTGTTCGTCACGAGCGGCCTGGCCGGTTTCTCCGCCGGCGTGGGTGCGTTCAAGACCGCGCTGCAGCTGCTGGGAGTCTTTGAGACCAACCGCATGCCGGAGCCCGCCACCACCATGGAGGGCGCGAACGTGGAGGCCGTGGCGGGCGTGCTGCGCCGCGCCGGCCTGCTGGAGGACTAGAAGATGCTGCCCCCGTACGTGGTTGGCGCCTACGCCGCCGAGCCTGCGCCCCGCGAGCCGTGGTACGAGGCCCTGGCCGCCCAGGACTGGGTCTGCGGGCTGGAGATTCCCTGGCCGGGCGACCTCGCTGAGAACACCGGCTGGCTGGCGAAGTACCTGCCCGCGCGCTTTGACTCCACGGTGATCACCGCGATCCCGGGGACGATGGTGCGCATGGGCGCCGATCCCGTGCGGGGGCTGGCATCCCCTGACCAAGAGGGGCGCAAGCGCGCCCTTGCCGACGTCGCCGAGCTGCGTGACGGGCTTGCCCGCCTGTGCGACGCGACCGGTTTCGCGGCCGCCCGGTGGGTGCACCTGCACTCCGCGCCGCGCCAGGTGGCCGACGCTGCCGCCCTGGCCGCCTCCCTGGAGGAGCTGAGCGGCTGGGACTGGTGCGGGGCGAGCCCGGTGATCGAGCACTGCGACCGCTTCGTGGCCGGGCAGCCGCCCCAGAAGGGATTCCTGCCGATCTCTGCGGAGCTGGACGCGGCGGCTGCGGCCGGCACGGGAGTGTCCATGAACTGGGGCCGCTCGGCCATCGAGGCGCGCAGCGGCGCGGTGGTGGCTGAGCACATCGCCGCAGCCGCAAGGCGGGGCCTGCTGCGCGGCGTGATGTTCTCCGGTGCAGGCGAGGCGGAGAACTACTACGGCAAGTCCTGGGAGGACCTGCACCTGCCGCTGGCGGCCGACGAGCCCACCAGCCTGCTTGACGACGCCGAGGTGCTGCGCTGCGCGGCGGCCTGGGGCGAGCAGGCCCCCGCCTACGTGGGGGCCAAGATTCAAGCCCGCGCCGAGTGGGACGTGGAGCGCCGCCTGAGCGCGGCCCGCCGCGCATACGACGTGTTAGCGGCCCGGGAGGCGTGAGGAAGATGCGATACGTACTGGCGATGGACATCGGGGGCACCAAGATCGCCTCCGCCCTCATCCCGCTCGAGGGGGATGGCGGCGCGGCCGGCGGGGCGGCCGGCGGAACGTCGTCCACCGGTAGCGGAGCGCCGCAGGTGCTGGCCAAGGCGGAGGTCGCCACGCAGGCCATGGAGGGCGGCGCCGCAGTGCTGGCCCGGGTGGTGGCGTTGGCGCTCTCCCAACTGGAGGCGGCACTGGGCCTGCCCGGGGGCGGCGAGGTAGTGGCCATCGGCGTCGGCAGCGCCGGCGTGGTGGACACCGCCACCGGCACCATCACCTCCGCCACCGGCACCATGCCCGGCTGGGGCGGCACCGAACTGGGGCGCGCCCTGCGCGAGGCCACCGGCCTGCCCGTGACCGTGATCGGCGACGTGGGCGCCCACGCCCTGGGCGAGCACGTCTTCGGGGCCGGGCGCGGTTACCCCTCCACCCTGGTCATGGGTCTCGGCACCGGTATCGGCGGCGCCCTGGTAGAGGGAAGCACGGTGCAGGTGGGCGCCCACAACGTTGCCGGCCACATCGGGCACGTGCACCACGCGCTGGCCGCCGGGCGAGACTGCTCCTGCGGCCGCCAGGGACACCTGGAACCCATCGCCTCCGGCAGCGGCATCGCCGCAGAGTACGCCCGCCTGAGCGGGCGCGAGGCGACCGGGCGGGAGGTGGACGACCTGGCCGAGGCCGGCGACGCTGTGGCGCTCCAGGTGGTGCGGACCGCCGGGCGCGCCACCGGGGAGAGCCTGGGCAGCCTGGCAAACATCCTGGATCCCGGCGTGATCGTCCTGTCCGGCTCGGTGGTCAACTCCGGGCGCACGTGGTGGAACGCCGTCGAGGCCGGGTGGAAGGACCAAGCAATGGACCCCGTGGCGGGCACCCCGCTGGTGCGCGGCGAGCTGGGCGGCAAGGCCCCGCTGCTCGGGGCGGCGGTTGCCACCGGCCTGCTCGACTGACCGCTCGGACCCACCCGATAGCGGCAAGACTTTGGCTAAACAGACGCAATGGAGGAAACCATGCACCCGATGATCCAGGCCCTGCGGGGCAAGCTGATCGTCTCCTGCCAGGCATACCCCGGTGAGCCGCTGCGCCACCCGGAGACCATGGCGCAGATGGCCCTGGCCGCCGAGCGCGGGGGAGCGGCGGCCATCCGCTGCCAGGGCCTGGCAGACATCTCCGCTATCAAGGGCCAGGTCAAGGTGCCCGTGATCGGCCTGTGGAAGGAGGGCGACGAGGGCGTCTACATCACCCCGACGCTGCGCCACGCCCGCTCGTGCTCCTGGGCCGGCAGCGACATCGTGGCCATCGACGCCACGCGCCGCCCCCGCCCCGACGGGCTGACCTTCGCGCAGGTGGTGGAGGCGCTACACGCCGACTCCGTGCTGGTGATGGCCGACTGCGGTTCCATCGAGGACATCCGAATGGCCGCGCAGGCCGGGGCGGACATCCTCTCCACCACCCTGGCCGGCTACACCGGCGAGCGGCCCAAGACCGCCGGACCCGACCTGGAGCTGCTGCGCCAGGCGGTGGCCGAGTTCCCCGACCACCCGGTCATCTGCGAGGGCCGCGTCCACACCCCCGCCCAGGCGGCCGAGGTGATGGCAGCCGGAGCCTGGGCCGTCGTGGTCGGCACGGCCATCACGCACCCCACCTCCATCACCGGCTGGTTCCGCACCGCCGTCGAAGGGCAGTAGCTCAGGGCAGCGAACATCGGTGTCTTGGCGCGTCGGGCCCTGCCCGGCGCGCCAAGCCCTTTGCGGCTGCGACTGCTGCTGCGGCGGCGCAGTGGCCGGGCGCGGTGCGGTGCCGGCCGCGACTGGGCGGGAGGAACGTCGTCCAGCCCGGGCCGCGTAGAATCGGGGCGGTGCGCCAAAAGGCGCGCGCAAACACAACGTAAAGGAATAGACGTGAGCGACATCCTGGATGAACTCCAGTGGCGTGGACTGCTGCAGCAGCACACCGACTTGGACGCGCTGCGCGAGGCGCTGTCCGCAGGGCCGATCACGTTCTATACCGGCTATGACCCCACCGCAAAGTCGCTCCACCACGGGCACCTGGTCCAGCTCATCGTCATGCGCCACCTGCAAAACGCCGGCCACAAGCCGATCGCCCTGGTGGGCGGAGCCACCGGCCTCATCGGCGACCCGCGCATGAGCGGCGAGCGCACCCTGAACGAGGCCGACGTGGTGGCCCAGTGGGCGCAGGCGCTGCGCGAGCAGATCGCCCGCTTCCTCTCCTTCGAGGGAGACAACGCCGCAGTCATGGTCAACAACTACGACTGGACCGCGCCGATGAGCGCCATCTCCCTGCTGCGCGACCTCGGCAAGTACTTCCGCCTGGGCACCATGATCGCCAAGGACACGGTGGCGCGGCGCCTGGCCAGCGACGAGGGCATCTCCTTCACCGAGTTCTCCTACCAGCTGCTGCAGGCCAACGACTTCCTGGAGCTCTACCGCCGCCACGGCGTCACCCTCCAGACCGGCGGCAACGACCAGTGGGGCAACCTGCTGGGCGGCGTCGAGCTGGTGCGCAAGGCCGAGGGCGCTAGCGTGCACTGCCTGACCACCCCGCTGATCACCAAGGCCGACGGCACCAAGTTCGGCAAGTCCGAGGGCGGGGCCGTCTGGCTGGACCCCGAGCTGCTCAGCCCGTATGCCTTCTACCAGTTCTGGCTGGGCGCGGACGACGCCGACGTGGTGCGCTTCTTGAAGGTCTTTACCTTCCTGTCCCGCGAGGAGATCGAGGAACTGGCGGAGGCGACTGCGCAGCGCCCCAAGGCGCGCGAGGCGCAGCGGGCCCTGGCGCGCGCGGTCACCGAACTGGTGCACGGCGCCCAGGCGCTGGCCGATGCCGAGGCAGCCACGGCGGCGCTGTGGGGCGGCGGCGACCTGCGCGCGGTTTCCCCGGCCACGCTGCTGGAGGCGATCGCCGGCCTGGAGGTGGGCGAGCTGGAGCTGGGCGAGGCCACCATCGTCGACGCGCTGGTGGCCACCGGTCAGGAAAAGGGCCGCAACGCCGCACGCAAGACCATCGCCCAGGGCGGGGCCTACATCAACAACGAGAAGGTGGCCGACGACGAGCGCGTGCTGACCACGGACGACGTGCTGCCCGGTGGGCTCATCCTGGTCCGCAAGGGCCGGCGCAACCTGGCCGTGGTCAAGGTAGTGGGCGCCTAGTCGGTCTCCGCGACGGCGCGGGCCTCCCGGCGGGTGGAACCACCCGGCCCCTCGAGGGCGGGGGAGGACCGGTGACCGGGGGTGCAGCCAGAGCACTGCGGTGGGGGCGGCGGGAAGATTCCCGCCGCCCCCACCGGTCGTTTCCGGCGAGTTTTCGTTGGAATCCCGGGCGAAACGGGTGCGTGTGCCTCAGCTCACCTCGAAACGATTTGACGAAGGGGGGTTGGGTGCGTGTAAGTTATTCCCCGTTGCCGAGAGCGCGGAAAGCGCCAAGGCGGCCACCTCTTCCAAGTTCTAGCAAGGCTGTGGACAGCTTTGCCCGGAACAGGAAGGCCATTCCGTTGGGGTGCTGGTTCTGTTTGGGGCTGGTGTTCTGGTGGGTGTGGGTGTTGTTTGGGAACTCAATAGTGTGTGGTTTGTTTTTTGTTTAGTGTTTGTTTTTTGGGCTGACTGTTTTGGTTGGTCTGTTTTGTTTGCCTGGCCTTTTTGGTTGGGTGTTGTTTTTGTCAGGGTTTCTGGCAGGGGCTTTGGCTGGCTGGCCTGTTTGTGGGTTGGTTGGTTTTGGTTTTTGTTGGAGAGTTTGATCCTGGCTCAGGACGAACGCTGGCGGCGTGCTTAACACATGCAAGTCGAACGGGATCCAAGCGAGCTTGCTTGTTTGGTGAGAGTGGCGAACGGGTGAGTAACACGTGAGTAACCTGCCCCCTTCTTTGGGATAACGACCAGAAATGGTTGCTAATACTGAATATTCACGCATGATCGCATGGTTGTGTGTGGAAAGGTTTTTCTGGTGGGGGATGGGCTCGCGGCCTATCAGCTTGTTGGTGGGGTGATGGCCTACCAAGGCTTTGACGGGTAGCCGGCCTGAGAGGGTGACCGGTCACACTGGGACTGAGATACGGCCCAGACTCCTACGGGAGGCAGCAGTGGGGAATATTGCACAATGGGCGAAAGCCTGATGCAGCGACGCCGCGTGAGGGATGACGGCCTTCGGGTTGTAAACCTCTTTCAGTAAGGACGCAGGCCTAGGCTTTTGTTTGGGTTGACTTTACTTACAGAAGAAGCGCCGGCTAACTACGTGCCAGCAGCCGCGGTAATACGTAGGGCGCAAGCGTTGTCCGGAATTATTGGGCGTAAAGAGCTCGTAGGCGGTTTGTCGCGTCTGTCGTGAAAACCCACAGCTTAACTGTGGGCTTGCGGTGGGTACGGGCAGGCTTGAGTGCGGTAGGGGAGACTGGAATTCCTGGTGTAGCGGTGGAATGCGCAGATATCAGGAGGAACACCGGTGGCGAAGGCGGGTCTCTGGGCCGTTACTGACGCTGAGGAGCGAAAGCATGGGGAGCGAACAGGATTAGATACCCTGGTAGTCCATGCCGTAAACGTTGGGCACTAGGTGTGGGGGCTGTTTCCATGGTTCCTGCGCCGTAGCTAACGCATTAAGTGCCCCGCCTGGGGAGTACGGTCGCAAGGCTAAAACTCAAAGGAATTGACGGGGGCCCGCACAAGCGGCGGAGCATGCGGATTAATTCGATGCAACGCGAAGAACCTTACCAAGGCTTGACATACATCCAGAGTCTGCAGAGATGTGGGCGCATTTAGTTGGGGGTGTACAGGTGGTGCATGGTTGTCGTCAGCTCGTGTCGTGAGATGTTGGGTTAAGTCCCGCAACGAGCGCAACCCTTGTCTCATGTTGCCAGCACGTTATGGTGGGGACTCGTGAGAGACTGCCGGGGTTAACTCGGAGGAAGGTGGGGATGACGTCAAATCATCATGCCCCTTATGTCTTGGGCTTCACGCATGCTACAATGGCCAGTACAGAGGGTTGCGATATCGTAAGGTTGAGCGAATCCCTTAAAGCTGGTCTCAGTTCGGATTGGGGTCTGCAACTCGACCCCATGAAGTCGGAGTCGCTAGTAATCGCAGATCAGCAACGCTGCGGTGAATACGTTCTCGGGCCTTGTACACACCGCCCGTCACGTCACGAAAGTTGGTAACACCCGAAGCCCATGGCCTAACCGTTTGGGGGGAGTGGTCGAAGGTGGGACTGGCGATTGGGACGAAGTCGTAACAAGGTAGCCGTACCGGAAGGTGCGGCTGGATCACCTCCTTTCTAAGGAGCAACTTTTTCCACCTGCCGGGCTGGGACGCGTTTTTGTGTGTTGGTTTGGTGTTTGTGGGTTTCCTGGTTGTTTGTTTCAGGCGCGTGTTGTGTCTGGCTTCTGGGGGGCTTGGTGGGTTGCTTTTAGTGGAAAAGACACTAGACACACTTTCCTCGTGTCTGCTTGGTCCTTGGGGCTTTTGGGTTCCCGGGGCTGGGTTCGGGGTTGGTGTAGTGGAGAACAGGCCGCATGCTATTGGGTTTCCAGGCCACACTTGTGGTTTGGGTGTTTTGACTACTTGCTGCTGAGCAGGCCTTGGGTTTTTTTGGTTTGGTTTGGTGGTTTGTTGGTTGGTTGGTTTGTAACTGTATAGTGGGTGTGAGCATGATACGTAGTGTTGTGTTCATGGTTTATTGTTTTCTGTATTAGTGTTTTGTTTGTAGTTTCTAAGAGCATTCGGTGGATGCCTTGGCACTAGGAGCCGATGAAGGACGTGGTAGTCCGCGATAGGCCTCGGGGAGTTGACAAACGAGCTTTGATCCGAGGGTGTCCGAATGGGGAAACCTGGCCAGAGTCATGTCTGGTTACCCGCGCTTGAATATATAGGGCGTGTGGGGGGAACGCGGGGAAGTGAAACATCTCAGTACCCGCAGGAAAAGATATTCCGTGAGTAGTGGCGAGCGAAAGCGGATGATGGCTAAACCATGTTCGTGTGATACCCGGCAGGGGTTGCGGATGTGGGGTTGTGGGACGCGTGCGTGTCTGGTCTGCCGGCCAGTGGTTCCAAGCGTGGTTGTAGGTGAATGGTTTGGGAAAGCCAGCCGTAGACGGTGAGAGCCCGGTAACTGAAACGATCATTGCTTGTGTTCGGTGCGTGTTCCCGAGTAGGACGGGGCCCGTGAAATCCCGTGTGAATCTGGCAAGACCACTTGCTAAGCCTGAATACTACCTAGTGACCGATAGCGGATCAGTACCGTGAGGGAATGGTGAAAAGTACCCCGTGAGGGGAGTGAAATAGTACCTGAAACCGGATGCTTACAAACCGTAGGAGCCCTCTTTTGTTGGGGTGACTGCGTGCCTTTTGAAGAATGAGCCTGCGAGTTACTGGTATGTGGCGAGGTTAACCCGGGTGGGGAAGCCGTAGCGAAAGCGAGTCTGAATAGGGCGCTTGAGTCGCATGCCGTAGACCCGAAGCGGAGTGATCTACCCATGGTCAGGTTGAAGCACGTGTAAGAGCGTGTGGAGGACCGAACCCACTTCAGTTGAAAATGGAGGGGATGAACTGTGGGTAGGGGTGAAAGGCCAATCAAACTCCGTGATAGCTGGTTCTCCCCGAAATGCATTTAGGTGCAGCGTCGCGTGTTGCTTGCTGGAGGTAGAGCTACTGGATGGCTGATGGGCCCTACAAGGTTACTGAGGTCAACCAAACTCCGAATGCCAGTAATGTTAGCGCGGCAGTGAGACTGCGGGGGATAAGCTTCGTAGTCGAGAGGGAAACAGCCCAGATCACCGGCTAAGGCCCCTAAGCGTGTGCTCAGTGGGAAAGGATGTGGAGTTGCAGTGACAACCAGGAGGTTGGCTTAGAAGCAGCCACCCTTGAAAGAGTGCGTAATAGCTCACTGGTCAAGTGATTCCGCGCCGACAATGTAGCGGGGCTCAAGCACACCGCCGAAGCCGTGGCAACAACACAAAACCCACACACCTAAAGCTTTCGAGCTGGTTGGGTGTGCAGGGGTGTTGTTGGGTAGGGGAGCGTCCCACGTGGGGTGAAGCTCATCTGGAAGGATGGGTGGACTGCGTGGGAGTGAGAATGCAGGCATGAGTAGCGAAACTAGGGTGAGAATCCCTAGCGCCGATTGACCAAGGGTTCCAGGGCCAGGATCATCCGCCCTGGGTAAGTCGGGACCTAAGGCGAGGCCGACAGGCGTAGTCGATGGACAACCAGTTGATATTCTGGTACCGGCGAAGGACCGTCCATGGTGAGCCTGGTAGTACTAACCACCAACCCAAGCCATCCACACCTTCGGGTGTGGTTGGGGCGGGCTCGTGGGACCGATACCAGTAGTAGCCAAGCGTATTAACAGGGGTGACGCAGAAAGGTAGCCACCGCGGGTCTTATGGCATGGCCCGTCTAAACACGCAGCCCGTTACCCAGGCAAATCCGGGTAACACCAGGGTGAGGTGTGATGGTGACCCACACTCGTGGGGAAGCAGGGTGATCCTATACTGCCAAGAAAAGCCTCGACGCGAGGGACTAGCCGCCCGTACCCCAAACCGACACAGGTGGTCAAGTAGAAAATACTAAGGCGACGAGATAATCATGGTTAAGGAACTCGGCAAAATGCCCCCGTAACTTCGGGAGAAGGGGGACCTGGAACGTGAAGCCCCTCGCGGGCTAGCGCGAAAGGTCGCAGAGAATAGGGAGAAGCGACTGTTTACCAAAAACACAGGTCCGTGCGAAGTTGCAAAACGATGTATACGGACTGACGCCTGCCCGGTGCTGGAAGGTTAAGAGGAAAGGTCAACCCTCGGGTGAAGCTTTGAATCCAAGCCCCAGTAAACGGCGGTGGTAACTATAACCATCCTAAGGTAGCGAAATTCCTTGTCGGGTAAGTTCCGACCTGCACGAATGGCGTAACGACTTCTCTACTGTCTCAACCATGAACTCGGCGAAATTGCACTACGAGTAAAGATGCTCGTTACGCGCAGCAGGACGGAAAGACCCCGGGACCTTTACTATAGCTTGGTATTGGTGCCCGCTTCAGCTTGTGTAGGATAGGTGGGAGACTATGAAACCAACACGCCAGTGTTGGCGGAGTCATTGTTGAAATACCACTCTGGTTGAAGCGGTCATCTAACCTCGGTCCGTAATCCGGACCAGGGACAGTGCCTGGTGGGTAGTTTAACTGGGGCGGTTGCCTCCCAAAAAGTAACGGAGGCGCTCAAAGGTTCCCTCAATCTGGTCGGCAACCAGATGTCGAGTGTAAGTGCACAAGGGAGCTTGACTGTGAGACTGACAAGTCAAACAGGTACGAAAGTAGGAACTAGTGATCCGGCACCACCTTGTGGAAGGGGTGTCGCTCAACGGATAAAAGGTACCCCGGGGATAACAGGCTGATCTTGCCCAAGAGTTCATATCGACGGCATGGTTTGGCACCTCGATGTCGGCTCGTCGCATCCTGGGGCTGGAGTAGGTCCCAAGGGTTGGGCTGTTCGCCCATTAAAGCGGTACGCGAGCTGGGTTCAGAACGTCGTGAGACAGTTCGGTCCCTATCCGCTGCGCGCGTAGGAAACTTGAGAAGACCTGTCCCTAGTACGAGAGGACCGGGACGGACGAACCTCTAGTGTGCCAGTTGTACCGCCAGGTGCACCGCTGGTTAGCCACGTTCGGAAAGGATAACCGCTGAAAGCATCTAAGCGGGAAGCCTGCTTCAAGACCAGGTCTCCAAACACACAAGTGTTGAAGGTCCCCCGCAGACCACGGGGTAGATAGGCCAGACGTGGAAGCGTGGTAACACGTGAAGCTGACTGGTACTAATCGACCAAACAACTACAAACACACAAACAACACACGAAACAACAAACCCGAACACAACACCACACGCTCACACCCCCTATACGGTTACAAACCCACCAAGGGTTAAAACACGTGCGGCGGTCACAGCAGCAGGGAAACGCCCGGCCCCATACCGAACCCGGAAGCTAAGCCTGCCAGCGCCAATGGTACTGCACCCGCCAGGGTGTGGGAGAGTAGGACACCGCCGCCACCAACCACAACACAACGGCCCCCGTAGCGCGAACCAAACCGCAGCAACGGGGGCCGTCCCCACACCCACAAACACCCAACCCCCTGCGTCACTAAAGACGCACGACTCAAGTGACAAAACCAGCCACACCCACCACACCCGGAACGTGAAACTCGACGCTCGAAACCCCAACACGACGAAAACCAGGGCCAAACGTCGAGCCGAAGACCCAAACGTCGAGACGAAGGGGCAAACGTCTAGTTGACTGGGGGACCCGCGCACCAAGCCGGGAGCGCGTCATCAACCAAGCCAGCCAAGACCACCCGACTCGGAACGTGAAACTCGACGTTCGACACCCCAACTAGACGTTCGAAGCTTCAACTCGACGAAAACCAGGGCCAAACGTCGAGTTGAAGGGCTGAATGTCGAGTTGAAGTGCCCAACGTCTGGTTGACTGGGGGACTGGCCCACCAAGCCGGGAGCGCGTCTTTAAATGACCCAGACAGGGCCACTCCACCCGGAGCGTGAAACTCGACGTTCGAAACCCGAACTAGACGTTCGAAGCTTCAACTCGACGAAAACCCGGCCCAAACGTCGAGACGAAGGGGCAAACGTCGAGGCGAAGGGCCAACCGTCTAGTTGACGAACCCAACGTCGAGACGAAGTGGCAAACGTCTAGTTGACGGGGGCTCGTCATTAACTAAGCCAGCCAGAGCCACCGCACCCGGAGCGTGAAACTCGACGTTCGAAACCCCAACTCGACGTTCGATGCCTCAACTCGACGAAAGACCAGCCCAAACGTCGAGGTGAAGGTCCAAACGTCTAGTTGACGAACCCAACGTCGAGACGAAGTGGCAAACGTCTAGTTGACGGGGGCTCGTCATTAACTAAGCCAGCCAGAGCCACCGCACCCGGAGCGTGAAACTCGACGTTCGAAACCCCAACTCGACGTTCGATGCCTCAACTCGACGAAAGACCAGCCCAAACGTCGAGGTGAAGGTCCAAACGTCGAGGTGAAGGTCCAAACGTCGAGGTGAAGGTCCAAACGTCGAGTTGACTTGGGGGACCGGCGCAGCGGCCGGGCGGGCATTGCGCAAACGGTTGAGCCCTTGTGGTTCCGCTTCAGTCCCTGCTGTAGCGCTCTTAGCTTTCTTGCACCTCTTGTGGCGCTACGGGGCCGTCTAAAGGTGCAATAGGTCGCCCAACGCTGTAAGAGCTGCAACAACGGCTTAATGACTACGACAAAGGCGCAATCGTTTGCGCAAGGCCCCGGTTGGTGGCTGCGCGCAACCCGGCGATGCTAAGGCACGGAGCGATCGCGCCGGCCGGTCGCATGTACCCCGACCGCACGCTTGTACGCAGCGGGGGCAGGCTGCCAGCACCCACCAGCGCCCCCACCTTTACGTGTGAAGAGCGGGTGGTCCGGACGTGGGCTTGTGGCTTTGGAGCCGTGCACTCGATTCCCGGAAGGCGGGCGGGGCCGAGTAGGAATGGAGAAGGGGCGGTGGTCAATCCAATGAAACGGATTGACCACCGCCCCTTTCTGCTATCCGGCTAGCGGATCATCGCGCGGAGCGTGCGCTCAACGGTCATGGACACCGAGTTGGTGCCGCCCATGATCGCGATTCGCTGCGGAGAACGTGCCCGCACGTAGGAGTTCACCGAGGTCGGCAATCCCGAGGTCGTGGTGAGCATCAGCACGCCGCCGCGCCGCGATGCGAGGGCGGCTCCGGAAAGGGCGTCGGCGAAGTCCTTGCCCGTGGCGAACACGAATTCCGTGGCGGTAGGTGCGAAGGTATTCGCGATGGCTACGGCCGTGGCGTAGCGATCGGCACCGACGACGGCAGTGGACTTGGAGCCAGCGGTCCATCCTGCGGAGTCCAACGCGGCCACCGCGCTACCGCCGATCCCGAAGAGCTTCTTACCGACGTTTGCGTTCAGGTAGGTGCGGGACTGGACCGGCAGGATCCTGCTCTGGGAGTAGATCACCACCGCCTTGGCGGGCTTGGCCACGGCGCCCGAGGTGAGGCCGTCGGCGAAGTTGGTGCCGTCGGCAACCATCACCTTCTCCACCTGCACCAGCTTGGCGGTTTCGGTGGCCAGGGACACTGCCGTGGCGTATCGGTTCGTACCACCAAGCCGCTGCACGCTGATCCCATTGGCGCGCAGGCTCGCTTCGATCTGCGCCGAGATCACTGCGGTGCCACCCGCCAGGACCACGTGGTCGATGCCCTTCTCCTTCATTGCCGTCAAGATGGCGGGTTCCAGCGTCTTACCGTTCGTCAGGACCACGGGGGCTTCCAACGCTCCGGCCAGCGGCCCCGCAGCAACGGCATCGGCAAAGCTCAAGGCATTGGCCATGACCACCGACCTGCCGGTGAAGTCCCCGCCAACCCACGCCTTAAGCGCGGTGTCGACGCGGTTGGTGCCGGCGAAGCGCTGAACAACCTTGGGGCCGGGCTGCGGCAGGTGCGTCGGCGTCGCGGAGGCACCGGGAGCCGCCGTCGCGCTCGGCTGCACTGTCGGCATCGGGGAGGAGCTGGGGGCGGCCGCCTTCACGGTGATGGTGACCGTCTTAGTGGCGCTCATGCCGAACTCGTCGACGGCCAGCAGGGTGAGGCTGATTACCTTCCCACCTGCAGGCGCCGTCCCGACGATGCGGTTCTGGGCGTCCAGGCTGAGGCCGTGGGTGGCACCGGTCAGGCGAACCTGGGCGCTGTGGCCATCGGGGTCGCTCACGCGGACGGGTAGCTGGATGCTCGCTCCGGCCGCAACGGCAGCGTCGGCCACCTCGATCAGTGGAGCGTGGTTCTTCTTCACCACCAAGGTGAGGGCCGCAGTGCCGGTCGCGCCGTCATTGTCCACGGCCTCCACGCTCACCGTGACCGCGCCGACGCCCTGTTGCAGCGGCACCACGCCGCTGATCTTGGTGCCGACCACGCGCGCCCAGCCGGGGGCGTCGGCAGCGAGGCGCGGCCCGGCAGCCACGCTCCCGTCGGCGTCCACCGCCGTCACGGCGGCCTCGAAGGGAGCCCCCTGGAACACCTCGAGGCGTTCCGGGCTGACCGTCACCGCCGGCGCCTGATTCTTCGGGGTCGGGGTAGGCGTCGGCGTCGGCGTGACCGTCACCGGCGGCTTGGTGCCGCGCCTGATCTGGCGGGTTTCCATCTGGATGGTGATGGTGGTCGAGATTACCTCGGGCTCCCCAAGGGGCTCGCCGTCCCGGAAGCGCTGCAGGGTGACGATGGTGCGCTCGCCTTCGCGGCCCGGGCGGATGACCTCGTCGGGCTCGGTGGACAGGACGGTGGGGTCCTCCACGATCTCGTCCTCAATCGGGATCTTCTCGGTGCGGGTGGAACGCTCCTCGATGATCACCGGGCGCTTGAGCAGGTTGGTAAACCTCACCGAGTCCACCACCCGCTCGCCGGTCTTCAGCACGGAGGTGACGGTGAAGAGATCGGCGTTGGCGGGGTCGGGCGCTACCGTGATCGTTTGGGTGAACGCGGTCTCGTCGTACCGGACCTTAGGGTTGGTCCCGCGCACCTGGGTGTAGGTGAAGGTGTAGGTCCCGGCCTTGGTGAAGCTCCAGGTGCCCAGCCCGGCCCTGCCGTTGGCGAACGCGACCGGCTGGGTGGGCACGCCCGCGTAGCCCGCCGCGTCGTTGGCGGGGGAGGGCACCACCTTTACCTGGAAGGCGCGCTCGCCGAGGGGAGTGGGGTTACCGCTGGCCTCGTCGAGCAAGGTGAGGTCGGCGCTGGCGGTGAAGGAACCGGCGCGCTGGGCGTAGATAGAGGTGCGGAAGTCGTCGGTGGAGAGCAGGTAGGCGCGGAAGATGCGCTCCTTGAGCGCGTGCACTTCGGTGCCGCCACCGGCCAGCCCCTTGTTCAGGTCCGGGGAGTTGCCCGCCTGGATCCTGGCCACGTCGGCGCGCACCGCAGCGTCCATGGCCGCCTGCATCTCGGCGGCCGTGTTGAAGCCGGCGGCGGGCTTCATGTCAGCGAACTTGTTCACGCGGCGCTGGAACATCGCCTTCTTGAAGGTGGCCATGTTGCCGCCGTGCTCGGGCATGATGGCGGCCAGGGCGGCAGCGTCGTTCGGGTACTTGTTTGACACGTAGCCGATCAGACCGTCCTGCCAGCCGTACTCCGCCAGGAGCTCGTGGGCGTAGCGCCGGAAGGAGATGCCGCCAACCGCTCCGGCGTCGGTCTGTTGCCCGGCGTAGATGGGCTCGAACAACGGCGCCACCACGTACTCGTTGTGGGGGACGGTGGTGAAAACCTCCAGCCCCTTTGGCATCATGCGCCCGGAAACCAGCCCGGCATCCACCACCTGGTCCAGCGTGGTGATCGCAGCGGCCTCCGCCTGGGGCAGGCGCTGGAAGGAGTCCACCGTGGTGGTGTGCCCGGGATCGGCCACCTGGACGATCTTGTTGAACGCTGCGGCCTTGCCGGCGGCGTCTAGCTTGAGCGCGGCCAGTGCCTCCATCGCGTCGAGCGAGTAGAGAACATCCATCGCGCCCCGCATGTAGTCCTTGACGTCGGCGGGACTCGAGAACCGGCGCGGGCTGGCGTTTTGCAGTCGGTTGGCGCCCAGCTCGTAGGCGGTGTTCAGGTTGAAGAACGGCGCGTACTGGGAGGTCCCAGGGGTGTTGTCCTCGGTCTCGTACAGGCCGCGCGCGTAGGTCTCGTGGCCCACGTCGGCCCGCCGCTTCAGGCCGTTGAACCACACGATCTGGTCGTAGATGTGGGTGAGCTCGTGGGTGTAGGTGTTGACGCCCTCGCGGGTGAGGGCCTCTGAGAGCCAGTAGCGGATGTCGGTGCCCTCTGCCACGCCGGAGGCGGAGGTGAAGGGCTTGTACTTGTTGAGGGGGACGATGAACTCCCGCACCCCGGGGTCGGTGGCCTCCCCGTACTCGGGCGACCAGCGCTTGGACGCCGTGTTGCCGGTGGAGGGGGCCCGCTTCAGGGTGTCGTAGGAGACCACGTGGGCGGTGTTGCGGTAGTCGTTCTTGGTGGTGCTCATCCGCTCCCAAAAGGCCCAGAACGCACTCTGCTCGGTCAGGGCTCGCTCCAGGGTGGCGTCGAACTGGGCGGAGGGGCCGCCGTAGGTGGAGGTCAGGCCGTAGGAGAGCGTCTCGGTAATGTTGCCGACGTAGACGCTGGGGCCGGACAGGGCCAGCAGCACCAGCAGGTGGTCGTCGAGGTTCGGGTCGCCGGCGTACTTCGCCCACAGCGGGGTGGGGGCCTTGTCTACGATGACGGCCTTTGAGGTCTGCTTCAGCCAGTCGTTGGGGGAGAGACCGGGGGCGTGCTGGGTGAGCTGCCCCTCGACGAAGGCGCTGATGGAGGCCGCCCCGGTCATGGCCGCGAGGAACCGCTTGTAGGCCGCGGCGGATTGGTAGCCGCGCAGCCATTCGTAGCCTGCGGTGCCGATGCTGTTGGCGACGTTGATGATGCTGGCGGCGTGGGGGCCGTCCAGCATGCGCTCCAGCGCGCTCTTGCCGGCCAGGTTGAAGCCGTAGTAGTGGTTCAGGTAGGTCAGTCCCAACAGGACCGTGGACTTGTTGTTCCGCAGGAAGGTGGCGTCGATTCCGCGCGGCTGGGCGATGCCGATCAGTCGGGGCATCTGGGTATCGAGCCCGGCCTTTAGGCGGGAAAAGGAGTCGGCCAGGTTTAGCTGCGCCATGTACTTTTCGTAGACGCGGGCCTCTACCTGCGCCTCCGTGGGTTCTTTGCCCAGTTCCTTTCGCAACGCGATGCGGGCGTTGATCGGGTCCAGCGCGCGAATTCGGGGCTTGCTGGCCCTCACCACGTCCACGTACGTCAGTGCGTGAAATTCGCTCTTGACCTGGTCCCACGTCGACGCGGCAGAGGCGCTGTTTGCGGGGGCCGCGATCGCCGTGGCGGATAGGCCGGTCCCGGCCAGGATGAGTGCCAGCACGGTTGCGGCGGCGGCAAGCGCGGCGCGGAGGGGCGCCCTGCGGGGTTCACAGGTTCTGTTGTGTTTGGGTGACAAACCACTGTCATTCCTATTCTTGGTTTTCGCACAAGGCGATAGACACTTTTGGGGAGAATTTTACGATCGGTTCACCCGCCAATCCCCACCTGAGAGGCCGCTCCGACGCGTCTCACACTCCGCGCGGGCACGCCCGCCACGAGGTCGGCAGTATCGCCACCGCGCGCCGTGATAGCCGAGCGCCAAAGAGCGGCGGGAAAACGCGCGACGATCGGCCGCCCCCAAACGCGCCCGGCGCGGTGCCGGCGTAATGAAGAGACGGGCGACGTGGGCAGCGTCGTGCAAAATGCTCGCCCACCGCGCAAAGGCACCCGCAGCGCTCGACCGGCAAAAGCAAAAGCCTTGCCTGCCAAATGACCCGTTTGAGGCGCGGCAAAACGCCTTATGCTGACCGGTATGGCTAAACGCGGGGTACGGGGCGCCAAGTTGGCGTTAATGGCGGCAGTTGCGAGCCTGGCGGTTATCGTGCCGCCTGCGGTGTCGCTGGAGGCCACAACGCTCAATCCACCCAGCACCGCTGCGGGGATGCACGACGCTGCCGTGGCGGCCGCCGCGCCGGTGCACCCCACCCCGGCCGCCACCGCCGATCCCGCCGATCCGCACGACCCGTGGAGCGGCGGGGACGCGGTGACGAATGACGTGGGCCCGGACGACGTTTTGCCGGGCCTGCCGCCCAAGGCACCCGGTGTGTTGCCCGAGCCCCTGCCGGAACCGACGGCCCCGCCCCTGCCCTCGCCCTCGCCCTCGCCCAGCGGCAAGCCAGACCACGGGGAGGGGCCGATCATCGGCATCGGAGACGCCGTGGAGGCCACCTCCCTGGGCGTGGGCGTGGCCGGCGGGAGCGTGAACAGCGCGCTCCAGACCCCGGACGGCACCATCCTGGCCGGGGGCAGGGAAAGCGCGCTCAACATCTTCGCCGCCAGCTTCGACGCCGGCTCCTGGACCACCAGCGCAACCGGGGTGTGCGCGCAGTGCGGCAACGCCTGGGCCGCCGCGCTCTCCGCCGACGGCACCAAGGCCTACTTCGCCGCCAATTCCCCCAGCAGCCTGTGGGAGCAGGACCTGTCCACCGGTCGGCTGCGCCAGCTCACCCAGGTGCTACCAAACGCCCTGCCCTACCTGGGCCCGGGCAAGATCGGCGCCTTCGACGCCGCCACCGCCCCGGACGGATCGGTCTACCTGGGCTCCTACGGCCGCCTGGACCCACTGGGTGGCATCCCGTTGCCCGGCGCCGTGCTGCGCTACAACCCCGCCACGGACCGCGTCTCCCTGGTGGGCACTCCCCACCCGGGCGCCCTCATGGTGCGCTCCGTGGCCACCGCTCCGGACGGCACACTCTTCGCGGGCACGTCCTCCGGCTCGGCTCGCGCCCGCCTTTTCTTCCTGCGGCCGGGCGGAACGTCGTTCACGGAAATCCCGCTGGGACTGGCCGAGATGGGGGCCTCGTCGGTCTACGACCTGGCGGTGGTTGGCGACCACGTGGTCGGGGGAGCGGGGGAGAACCGTGGTCGCCTGGTCATCGTGGACCGCAACGATCCAGAAAACGGCGGGCGCGTAATCGAGGTCCCCGGCACCACCCACATCGACCTGGTGGCACCGGTGAACCAGAAGCACTTCGTCTTCTCGGCGCGCAGCGAGGGCACCATCTACCTCGGCGACGTCGAAACCGGCCAGTTCAAGGCGCTCGGCACGCCGGTGCACGGCGACGAGACGCGCGGTCTCTTCACCTGGGAACAGGACGGGGCCAGCTACCTGCGGGGCGTGAGCGGATCGGGCATCGTCTGGCAGGTACCCGCGCCCGCAGCAACCGATGTGGCCGGCTGGGAGGCGCTGCGGCCCTGGGCGGCCAGCAGCATGGTCTCCGCCAGCTTCCAGGACGTGGCAGGAACGGGCGAGCTGCCGGTGCAGGGCGCGGTGGCGGCGGTCGACGACACTGCCCTGGTGGCGGGATCGTGGAAGCTCGGCATTTTCCAAAACGGGGTGCGCAGCGACCACTACATCAGCGGCGAGTTGAAGACAGTGCAGGGCCACCAGGGCGCCTACTACGGCGCCACCTACCCCAACGCGTGGGTGTGGCGCGTCGGCAAGGACGGCCGGGCCGAACTGCTCGCCAAGCTGGACCGCAGGTACCAGTCCCGTCCCTTGTCGATCGATGTCGATGCCTCCGGCATCCTGATCGGCACCCGCGCGAACTACGGCTTCGCGGGCGGGGCCGTGAACTACATCGCCACCAGCCGGAGCGGCGCGCCCAAACCGATGGTGCACGTGGACCCGCTGGGCAAGGGCTCCATCAACGTCGTCAAGCACCTCAGCCGCACCGACGCGCTCATCGCCAGCTCGGTGCAGGCCGAGGCGGCAAGCGCCCAGGAGGAACGCGCCGAGGTGGCCCGGATCAACAAGGTCACGGGAGAGGTGCGGTGGCGCGCCGAGTTCGACACCAAGGCGTTCATGGGCGCCGCCGTCACGCCCCACGGCATCCTGCTGGCCGCGATCGGCCACAAGACGCTCCTACTGGACCCGGACACGGGCCGGCTCCTGGCCCAGGGCATCGGGCCGCAGACCGGGCGCCTGGTGGAGGTGGGGCAGGACGCGGTGGTCTTCCTGGAGCACCCCTGGCTGGTGCGCATGGAGGTGCGCCCCGGCGGGCGGCTGCTGGCCACGCGCCACCGCCTGCCCCAGACCGCCCAGGAGATCGTGGAGATCGTGCAGGCCGGGGAGGCCGGGCAGGGTGGGCAGAACGGCCAGGGCGGGCAGCCGGGTTCGGGCCAGTCGGGTTCCGGGCAGCCGGGCCCGGACCAGAACACGCTGTACGGCATCGAAAGGCGTGGCAGCCTGCTGCGGTTGGAGGTGACCCCCTCGCGCGTCTGGCGCACGGCGGGGCAAGACCGCTACGCCACTGCGGCGGCATTCGTCTCGAGCGAGTCCACGTGGGAGCAGACGGCGGTGATCGCCTCCGGCTCTGACTACCCGGACGCGCTGGCCGCCGCGCCCCTGGCGGCGAAGCTGCAGGCCCCGGTGCTGCTCTCCGCGCAGTCGTACCTACCGGTCGCCACCCGCAAGGCCCTGCAGCGCGGCGGGTTTACCCGGGTGGTGCTGGTGGGCGGGCACAGCTCCATCGGGCCGGCAGTGGAGGCGCAGCTGGCGGCAATGGGAGTGACGGTGGAGCGCCTGGGCGGGCAGTCCCGCTTCCACACCGCCGCGCTGATCGCCGCGCGGGTCTGCCCGGCGCAGAACTGCCCGGCCTTCGTGGTCTCCGGCTCCACCTTCGCCGATGCCCTGTCCGCAGGTGCCGCCGCCAGCAAGACCGGCGGCGTGGTGTTGCTGGCGCAGCGCGGCCTGCCGGGCGGGCAGACCCCGTGGTACACGCACGCCGCCCGGCGCTACGTGGTGGGCGGGCTCGCCGCCTCCCAGCTGGGCACCGTACCGGCAGAGCCCACCGCCGTCTTTGCCGGCCCGGACCGGTTCGCCACCGCCGCGAGCGTGGGCGAGCAGTTCTTCCCCGACGCGGGCACCGCGATGCTGGTGAGCGGCGTGACGTTCCCGGACGCGCTGGCCGCCTCCGGCATCTGCGCCCTGGAGGGTGCGCCCATCGTGCTCGCCACCGCCGACACCCTGCCGCCCGCCACGGCGAGCTACCTGC
The DNA here is from genome assembly GCF_041380365.1 of Buchananella sp. 14KM1171. Lineage (NCBI taxonomy): Bacteria > Bacillati > Actinomycetota > Actinomycetes > Actinomycetales > Actinomycetaceae > Buchananella > Buchananella felis. The sequence continues at coordinate 2,315,138 of NZ_CP159981.1, forward strand.
GGGATTCGGACGTCTGGCGCGTCGAGATCGCCGGGGGCGCCAACTCCGTGACGAGCTACGCGCAAGAGGGCGCTTTCCACGCGGTGTCCAACTGACACGCGTCACTTCCCAATAGGTCGGCGCGCCCAGGCCGGTTCGCATAGAGTAGAGCGCGGTAGAACTGAAGAGGATGGGACCAGGTAAGGAGCGGCGATGAGCCACGGACAAGACAAGAACAACGGCGGGCGCGATCGCTCCTGGCAGGCTGGTTCCAGCCGTTTCAACCGGGCCTCCGGGCCGCAGCGCTCGGAGAGCGGCGCGCCGCGCGGTGAGCGGCGCGACTTCGACCGCCGCGACGGTGAGCGTCGTTCCTTTGACCGCGATGGTGGCCGACGTTCCTTCGATCGCTCCGAGCGCGGCTGGGGCCGCGATGGTGAGCGCCGTGACTTCGACCGGGGTGGGCGTGGCTTTGAGCGCCGCGACGGTGAGCGTCGTTCCTTTGACCGCGATGGTGGCCGACGTTCCTTCGACCGCTCCGAGCGTGGCTGGGGCCGCGATGGTGAGCGCCGTGACTTCGACCGTGGCGGCGAGCGCCGCTCCTTTGACCGTTCCGAGGGTGGGCGTGGCCCGCGCCAGGGCTGGGGCCGCGATGGTGAGCGCCGTGACTTCGACCGGGGTGGGCGTGGCTTTGAGCGCCGCGACGGTGAGCGTCGTTCCTTTGACCGCGATGGTGGCCGACGTTCCTTCGATCGCTCCGAGCGTGGCTGGGGCCGCGATGGTGAGCGCCGTGACTTCGACCGGGGTGGGCGCGGCTTTGACCGCCGCGACGGTGAGCGTCGTTCCTTTGACCGCGATGGTGGGCGCGGGCCGCGCCAGGGTTGGGGCCGCGACGGCGAGCGCCGCTCCTTTGACCGCTCCGAGCGCGGCTGGGGCCGCGATGGTGAGCGCCGTGACTTCGACCGGGGTGGGCGTGGCTTTGAGCGCCGTGACGGCGAGCGAGGCGGTTTTGAGCGTCGCGATGGTGGGCGCGGGCCGCGCCAGGGTTGGGGCCGCGACTTCGACGGTGACGCGCGTGAGGTGCGCACCGAGCGCGACAAGTTCGCCGCCCGCCAGGTGGAGCGCTCCCAGCGCGAGGGCGGCCTGGACGCCGACCAGCGGGGCCAGGACTCCCAGCGCCAGGCGCCGGCCCAGGGCCTCTACTCCGGCCCGGAGTTCCCGGCCGACGTCACCGACAAGCTGCTGGACCGCCCCACCCGCATGCGCTTGCGCACGCTGTCCGAGCGCAGCGCCGAGGTGGTCGCCAAGCACCTGGTGATGGTGCAGCGCCACCTGGCCACCGACCCGGAGCTGGCCTGGGCCCACGCGGAGGCCGCCGTGCGCAACGCGGGCCGGGTGGACGTGGTGCGGGAGGCCGCCGCGCTGGCCGCCTACGCCTCGGGCCGCTTCAGCGACACGCTGCGGGAGGTGCGCGCGCTGCGCCGCCTGTCGGGCCGCCACGTCCACATCGCCATCGAGGCCGACTCCGAGCGCGCCCTGGGCCGCCCCGAGAAGGCACTGGAGATCATCGCGGGCGCCGAGCGCTACTCGATGGACGTCATCGAACGCGCCGAGCTGGCCATGGTGGCCTCCGGCGTGCGCGCCGACCTGGGCCAGTTCGACGCCGCCCTGCTGGTGGTGGAGCAGGCCCTGGAGGGTCTGCAGCTGGACGAGGAGACCATGCTGCGCCTGCAGTCCGTGCGCGCCGACCGGCTGCGCGACCTGGGCAGGGACGACGAGGCCGACGCGCTGGTGGAGCAGTACAACCTGCACGAGCTCGAGGAAGAGGACGTCGAGGTCTACGACGCCGAGGAGGACTTCGACGAGTCCGCTGCGGCGCAGGATGAGGCAGACGAGGCCGCCGACGCCGCCGCCGCCGACGGCGAGGAGACCGGCGCGGAGCTCGACGGTGCCGAGCTGGACGGTGCCGATGAGCTGGATGGTGCCGATGAGCTGGATGGTGCCGATGAGCTGGATGGTGCCGATGAGCTGGATGGTGGGGACGCGGAGCTGGCCGCAGCGGCGCAGGAGCTCGTGAGCGAGTTGGCGGCAGAGGCGGGCGGCGAGCCGGCCGACGCCGACGATGCCGCGCTGCTGGCCCAGGCACAGAACTACGACGTGGAGGCCGAGGTGGACGAGCTGCTGGCCGAGGTCGAGGCCGAGGCCGCCGCCGAGGCGGACCAGCTCGCCGAGGAGGCAACGAAGGAAGCCCGGGCCGGCAAGGCACCTGCGGGCACCGAGGCGAGCGAGCAGGAGGACCTGTTCGACGTCGGGGCCCTGGAGTCCGAGGAGGAGAAGTGAGCGGCGCGCCGGAGTACCGCCCCGGCGTGCTGCTGGGCTGCCAGGTGCCGCTGAGCGAGGCCTACCAGGTGGCGCTGCTGGACCTGGACGGGGTCTGCTACGCCGGCAAGCTGCCGATCGACTTCGCCGCAGAGGGCATCAACGCCGCGCGGGCGGCCGGCATGGCCTCCATGTTCGTCACGAACAACGCCTCCCGCCTGCCCGCAGACGTGGCGGCCCACCTCACCGAGCTGGGCATCCAGACCACCGCGCAGCAGGTGATGACGGCCGCGCAGGACGTCGCGGAGGTCATGCGCGCAGAGCTGGAGGCCGGCGCCACCGTCTTTGTGCTGGGCACGCAGGCGCTGGTGCAGGCGGTGGAGGACGCGGGCTTTACCGTGGTTTCCTCGGCCGACGACGCCCCGACCGCGGTGGTGCAGGGCCTGGACCGCAACATCACGTGGGCCGCGATGAGCGAGGCGGTGCTGTGCATCTCGCGGGGGGCGCGTTTCTACGCCTCCAACCTGGACTCCACGCTGCCCACCGAGCGCGGCATGGCGATCGGTAACGGCTCCCTGGTGGCCTGCGTGGAGCACGCCGCCGGTGTGAAGGCAACCCCGGCCGGCAAGCCCCTGGCGGGCATCTTCCATCGCGCCCTTGCGCGCGCGGGGGGCGGCAGCGCGCTGGGCGTGGGCGACCGGCTCAACACGGACGTGGCCTGCGCGGTGGCGGCCCAGGTCCCCTCCCTGCACGTGCTCACCGGCGTTTCGGACGCCCGGGCGGTGGCCCTGGCCGCGCCCGCCGAGCGCCCCTCGTTCCTGGCCAAGGACCTGCGCGGCCTGAGCGAGCCGCACCCGGAGGTAGCGGTGGATGGCACGAGCGCCACCTGCCGCCAGTCCACGGCGCGGTTCGACGCCGACGGCACGCTCTACGTGGGCGAGGTCCCGCTCGCTGAGGGCGCCGTGGTGGGCATCGACCACTACCGGGCCGTCGTGGCGGCGGCCTGGGTTGCGGCCGACCAGGGCGTAATGGTGAGCGTGCCGGCCTTCACCGTGGCCTGAGTCGGCCCGGCAACGGCAAGGAACTTGAGCGATGGCACGGCTGATTCGACTGGACTCGGAGCTGGTGCGGCGGGGGTTGGCGCGTTCGCGCACCCACGCGGCGGAGCTGATCGACGCCGGGCTGGTGAAGCTCGACGGCGCGGTGGTGACCAAGGCCGCGCGGCAGGTCAATCCCGCCCAGGCGATCGTGGTGGCTCAGGATGAGTCCCACGGCTACGTCTCTCGTGGCGCCCTGAAGTTGGCCGGCGCCCTGGATGCGCTGGGGGAGCGCGCCCCACTTATCGAGGGACGACGCTGCCTGGACGCCGGTGCCTCCACCGGCGGGTTCACCGAGGTGCTGCTGCGGCGGGGCGCCGCGCACGTGGTGGCCGTGGACGTGGGCTACGGCCAGCTGGCGTGGTCGCTGCGCAGCGACGAACGGGTCACCGCGATGGATCGCACCAACGTGCGCACGCTCCAGCCCGAGCAGGTGGCCCCTGCCCCGGACCTGGTGGTGGGGGACTTGTCCTTCATTTCGCTGACGCTGCTGCTGGAGCCGCTGGTCAAGTGCGCCGGCGCGCACGCCGACTTCCTGCTCATGGTCAAGCCCCAGTTCGAGGTGGGGCGAGAGCGCCTGGGGGCCGGTGGCGTGGTGCGCGAACCGGCGCTGCACGTGGAGACGGTGGAGAGCGTGGCGCGCTGCGCACTGACGCAGGGGCTGCGCGTGCTGGACGTGCAGGCCAGCCCGCTGCCGGGCCCGGCGGGCAACGTGGAGTACTTCCTCTCCATGACCAAGAGCGACCGGCGCGGCGAGGGCCTGGAGGGGCAAGAACTGCGCGCCGCCATCGAGGCAGCGGTTGCGAACGGCCCCGCCGGCGGGGCAGCATGAACGGGATGGCTTTTCGCGCGCCGACCTGCCCGCACCGTTGCGGGGACGGCGGCGCCCACCCCACGGGGCGGCAGCGCGGAGCCGGGAAACCTCGACTGGTCGGGAGGCAGGCATGAGCCGGAAGGTGATGGTGGTGTCCCACCTGACCCGCACGTCCTCGCGGGAGGCGGCCAACCGGGTGCGGGCGGAGTTCGCCAAGCACGCGGTGGAGGTGGTGGATCAGGCCACCACCACGGACGTGGAGATCATCGTGGTGCTGGGCGGCGATGGCACGATCCTGTCCGCCGTGGAGCGGGGCCACAACCTGGACGTGCCCGTGATCGGGATCAACACTGGCCACGTGGGCTTCCTGGCGGAGGCCGAACCAGAGGGCGTGGAGGAGGTGGTGGCGCGCATCGTGGCGCGCGACTACTTCGTGGAGGAGCGCATGACTCTCAGCGCGGACGTCACCTGCCCGGGTGGCAAGCGCTACGAGGGCTGGGCGCTCAACGAGGCCGCGCTGGAAAAGACGCTCAAGGGCTCGATGGTGGACGTCACGATCGGCGTGGACGGGCGCGCCATGAGCTCGTTTGGCTGCGATTCGCTGGTCCTGGCCACCCCGACCGGATCGACCGCCTACGCCTTCAGCGGCGGCGGGCCGGTGGTGTGGCCGGACGTGGAGGCGATGCTGCTGGTGCCGATCGCGGCCCACGCCCTCTTTACGCGTCCCCTGGTGGTGGGGCCCTCGTCCGTGCTGGAGATCGAGGTGACGCAGTCCTCCGCTTCGGGCGCGGAGCTCTGGTTCGACGGGCGGCGCCGGGTGCCGGCCCCGCAGGGCGCACACATCACGGTGCGGCGCGGGGAGCGGCCGGCGCGCCTGGCCCGCCTGAACGACACGCCGTTCTCTGGCCGACTGGTGGCGAAGTTCCACCTGCCGGTGCACGGCTGGCGCAGCGCCAAGTAAAGGAGCCAGATTTGCTGGAAGAACTGCGCATATTCGGCGTGGGCGTGATCGAGGAGGCCGAGGTGCGCCCCGGCGCCGGCCTGAGTGTGATCACTGGCGAGACGGGCGCCGGAAAGTCCATGCTGCTGGGATCGCTGGCGCTGGCCACGGGCGCGCCGGCGGATCCGGGCCTGGTGCGTCGCGGGCAGAGCCAGGCCCGCGTGGAGGCCACCTTCACGCTGCCCGGTGGCGCCCTGGGGCGCGCCGTGGCTGAGGCGGTCGAGGAGGCCGGCGGCGCGCTGGATGAGGGCGCGCTGTTGGTGAGCCGCACCCAGCCCGTGGAGGGCCGCTCGCGCTGCCACCTGGGCGGACGCACGGTGCCGCGCGCCTCCCTCACGGAGGCGGTCACCCCGCTGGTGGCGGTGCACGGCCAGAGCGACCAGATCTCCCTGCGGCGCCCGGCCCGGCAGCGGGCGCTGCTGGACGCGCTGGGCGGGGCCAAGCACGCCGCGCTGTTGGAGAGCCACGCCGCCGCGTTTGACCAGTGGCGCGCTGCCCGCGACGAGCTGGAGGAGTGGCGGGCCACCGCCGCGCAGCGGGAGGCCGAGGTGGCCTATCTGCGCTCCACCCTGGAGCAGATCGACGCCGTCGAACCGAGCGCGGGCGAGGAGGACGAGCTGCGGGCCGAGGCCGAGCGGCTGACGAACGTGGAGGACCTGCGCGTCGTGACCGCCCGCTGCCTGGGCCTGCTCAGCGCCGAGTCCTACGAACCGGGGGCGGCCGGTGCCAGCAGCCTGCTGGCCGACGCCGCTCGCGCCCTTGGCGAGCTGGAACGCTTCGACCCCACGCCGCGTCCGTGGGCGGAGGAACTGGCCGGCGCCCAGGCGGTGGTGGCCGACGTCGCCGCCGAACTGTCCGCCTACCTGGACGCCCTGGAGGCCGACCCGGCCAGGCTGGAGGCGGTCCACGAACGCCGGGCCGCCCTGAACGCCCTGCTGCGGGGGCGCGCCGCCTCCACCGGGGAACTGCTGGAGTGGGCGGACCAGGCCCGCGAGCGGCTGGACCTCCTGGACGGGCCGGACGACCGCACGGCCAGTCTGGAGACGGCGCTGGCGGCGGCGTCGGACAAACTGGCGCAGATCGGGGCGGACGTCACTGCCGCGCGGCGGAAACTCGCGGCCGAACTCAGCCACGCCGTGGGCGCGGAACTGGCGCAACTGGCGCTGGCCGGCGCGGCCCTGCGCGTGGAGGTGGGCCCGGCCGAGGTGCGCGCGCACGGGCGCGACGAGGTGACGATGTGGTGGCAGGCGGACGCGGGCCTGGCCCCGGTGCCGCTGGGCAGCGGCGCCAGCGGCGGAGAGCTCTCCCGCATCATGCTGGCCATCGAGCTGGTCCTTGCCCGCGCCGACCAGGAGCGCCGCACGCTCGTGTTCGACGAGGTGGACGCAGGCGTGGGCGGGCGCGCCGCCACGGAGATCGGGGCGCGCCTGGCCCTGCTGGCCCGCACCCAACAGGTCATCGTGGTCACGCACCTGGCGCAGGTCGCCGCGTTCGCGGACACCCACCTGACGGTGGTGAAGAACGGCGCCACCACGCGGGTGCGCCAGCTGGCCCCGTCCGAGCGTGCCGCAGAGATCGCCCGCATGCTCTCCGGGCATGACGACGCTCCTACGGCCCTACGGCATGGCGAAGAGCTGCTCCAGGCCGCCCGCGTGAGACTATCGGAGACGTGAGTCCAAAAGAGCGAAGCGTAATCTCCGCCCCCGTCCGGGTGGAGCCGAAGGCCGCCCAGCTCTCCCGCGTGGAGAAGGGCGACCTGGTGGCGGTGGACATCCTGGACATGGACCGGGCCACGGCCGAGGCGCTGGTGCGCCGCAAGCCGAGCGCCGTGCTGAACGCCTCCACCACGATCTCCGGGCGCTACCCCACCAAGGGAGCCAGCGTCCTCGTAGCGGCCGGCATCCCGCTGATCGACCAGCTCGGACCAGACCTGGTGGCGGTGCGCGATGGGCAGCACATCGAACTGGAGGGAGCCCAGGTGCGCCGGCGCGGCCGCATCATCGCCGAGGGCGTGGTGCAGACCGAGCAGAGCGTGCAAGAGGCGCTCTCGCGCGCCCAGGACGGCCTGAGCCTGCAGCTGGACGCGTTTGCCGCCTCCCTGGCCGAGCACCTGGACAGGGAACGCGAGGTGCTGCTGGAGGGCTACGGCGTGCCCACGCTGCGCGACAAGCTGCGCGGCCGCCCCGTGCTGATCGCGGTGCCCAGCGCCGACCTCGAACTGGAACTGAAGGCCGTGCGCGGATACTGCCGCGACCGCTCCCCGGTGGTTATCGCGGTGGACGACGCCGCACCGACGGTGCGAAAGGCCGGCCTGAGCCCCGACGTGCTGGTGGGAGACCTGCAGGGAACCGATGAGTCCGTGCTGCGCGCGGCCAAGCAGCGCGTCCTGTCCAGCCACGCGCCCGGCTACACCCACGCCGCCAACATCCACGGCGAGCTGGGGCTGGACTTCGCCACCTTCGACACCTCCCTGGACACCGCAGACCAGGCCATCTTGATAGCGGTGGAGGCGGGCGCCCCCGTCATCGTCACCGCCGGCATCGGCATGGAGCTGGAGGACGTGCTGGATCGCGGCCAGGCCACCATGGCGGCCAATATGCTCACGCGGCTGCGCAGCCAGGACCGGGTGGTCAGCGCCCGCGCGGTCGGCAGCCTGTCCAAGCGGGAGATCCCCGTGCTGTGGCTGTTGGCGCTGCTTCTCGCGGCCGGCGCCGCGCTCGGCGCGGCGTGGCTGACCACCGAGGCCGGCCGCGCCTGGCTGGCCACATTCGACTTCTTCGGGGCCAGCAGCCTTGTCCCCGGTACCTTCCCCCTGGAGGCATGACCGTGTTGAACTTCCGCTACCACGTGGTTTCGCTTGTCGCCGTGTTCCTGGCCCTGGCCATCGGAGTGGTGCTGGGGGCCGGCCCCCTGCAGCGCCCGATCGGGGACACCCTGACCGGGCAGCTCAGCGAGGCACGCAACTCGCGCGACTCCTACAAGGCCCAGGTCGGTCAGCTGGAGGCCAAGATTGCCGGCTACGGCAAGGCGGCCAGCGCCCTGAAGGCGGACGTGGTGACCGGGGCGCTGACCGGCCTGCGCGTGGCCGTGGTGGCCCTGCCGGGCGCCGACGGCGCCGACGTCAGTGCGGCCACGGCGATCCTGGGCGAGGCCGGCGCGGAGGTGGTGGCCCAGGTCAACGTCAACCCCTCCTTCACCGACCCGGCCACCAACACCTACCGCACCACCTTCGCCGGACAGCTGCGCGCCTACCTCGAGCCCAAGGTGGGCGCTGAGGCCACCACCGAGCAGATCTTCGCCCTGGCCCTGGCCCAGGTGCTGACATCCTCCACCGAGAACGCGGTGACCGTGGCGGCCTTCCTCGAGGCCACCGAGACCCCCTTCGTCTCCCTGCCCCAGGCGGCCACCGGCGCCGCCCACTCCATCGTGGTGGTGGGACCGCGCTCGCAGGAGGACCTGGCTGCCGCCCTGGGCAACCCGGACGCAGAGTCGCTCAAGCTGCACTCCAACTACCTGGTGGCCCTGGCCAGCGGGCTGGGCCAGGCCGGCCTGGGCGGGATGGTGCTGGGCGACGCCTCCACCGACGCCTCCCTGGTCACGCGTCTGCGCAACTCTGGCGACGCAGTCTCCACCCTGGACGCGGTGGGAACCGACTTCTCCACCGTCTTCACCCCGCGCGTGCTCGCCGCATCCCTGTCGAGCAAGCACGGCGCCTACGGCGTGGAGGCCTCCGCCACCGAGGGACTGCCCCTGGCCGGAGCGCTGCCGGCCCTGCCGGAGCTGGGCGCCTCCGTGCTCAGCCCGAGCACCGGGGTCCAGCCGGGCGCCTCTGCGCCCGCGCCGGCGCCTAGCGCGCAGCCCACCGGTCAGGACGCCCAGCCCAGCCCGTCCACCTCCAACTAGCCGTCCACCCCAAACCGAGGCGAAAGAGAACGCAGTGACACCCAGCCGCGAGCAGGCGCTGCCCGGCCGCGTCCTTCGGCGCGTGGAGGACAGCAAGGACCACAGCCGCCAGGTAGTAGAGCGCCGCGAGATTTTCAGCGGCTTCGCCTTCGACTTCGTCAGCGAGGACGTGGTGCTGCAACCCGGCGCCGCGCCGGTGCAGCGCGACTTCGTTTCCCACCCCGGCGCGGTGGGCGTGGTGGCCCTGCGCCAGATCGACGGCGTGGAGCACGTGCTGCTGCTCTCCCAGTACCGCCACCCGGTGCGCGCCCGGCTGTGGGAGATCCCGGCCGGGCTGCTGGACGTGCCGGGGGAGCGGGCCGTGGAGGCCGCGCGCCGCGAGCTGGCCGAGGAGGCGCAGCTGGGCGCCCACAGCTGGGACGTCCTGGTGGACTACTTCACCACGCCGGGCGGCAACTCGGAGGGCATCCGCGTCTTCCTGGCCCGCGACCTCTACCCGGCCCCGCTCCCGGACGGGTTCGTCCAGGAGGCCGAGGAGGCGGAGATGGAGGCCGTGTGGGTGCCGCTCCAGGCGGCCGTGGAGCTGGTGCACGCCGGGCAGCTGCACAACCCCTCGACGGTGGTGGGGGTCCTGGCCTGCGCCTCCGCGCTGAGCGAGCCCGGGCGCCTGCGCGGCGTGGACGCGCCCTGGCTGCGCTGGGACTAGCCGTAACCTGCGGCGGCTAGCGGCTCCTGGGCGGCAGCTAGCAGGCACTAGCGGCGGCTAGCGGCCGCCCGTCCCCACCTGCAGCTCGTAGGTGCGGGCAAAACCGCCCTCCCCGGCCAGCGTCACGCGCACCACCCCGTCCGCGCCGATCTCGTAGCGCTCCTCCACCAGGTGCCCCTCGCAGTGGTGCACCGGCAGGGCGGCCAGGTCGGCAACGTCGTACAAGGCAGGGTCAAAGGGGTGCACGACGCGCGCGAACGGGGAGATGTCGCCGCTCGGCAGGCCGTCAGCCCCCAGCTGCCGGTACTCGACGAACTGGAGGTGGCCCACGTTGTGCACCGCCTGGTAGGTGCGGGTCACGGTCAGCGTGCCCGTGGTCGGCAGCTCCTGCTCCGGGCTGAGGATCGGGTCGAAAGACAAGGTGGCGCCGCCGTCGGCCTCCCGGAACACGCCGAAGCCCCGCGAGAGCAGGTCGCGCACCTCGTAGCCGATCTCGTCGCCCGCGATCGCCAGACCAACGGCCACCGAACCGGCCGGCAGGGGGGAGCGCAGCACGCGCCGCCCGAAGCGCTCACGCAGGGCGCGCGGCACCAGCGGCAGCGCGGAGGCGCCGCCCACCACGTACAGGCCGGCGATCGCGTCCTCCCGCAGCGCCGAGACGTGCACGCCGCTCAGCAGGGGGGCCAGCGCGTCCACCGTGCGCTCCACCAGCGGCGTGATCGCGGCGTAGAAGTCGGCCACAGGCACCGTCACGTCGCGTCCCGCCACCTCCAGCAGGATGCGGCGCGACTGCGGGGCCAGCGACTCCTTGGCCAGGCGGGCCTCGGTGAGCAGGTTCAGGTAGTCGGAGCGGCTGAGCTGGGCGCGCTCCACGCCGGCCGCAGCCAGGGCCAGGTCGGCCAACACCACGTCCATGTCGTCGCCGCCAAGCACGTTGTCCCCGGCCGTGGCCAGGACGCGGTGGCGGTGGCCCTCGATCTCGATCAGAGAAGCGTCAAACGTCCCGCCACCGAAGTCGTAGACCAACACCCTCGTGCCGGCCTGGTGCTGGCGAGAGTGGGCGAATTCAAACGCGGCGGCGCTGGGCTCGTTCAGCATCCCGACGACCGTAAAGCCGGCCTGCTCGAAGGCCTGGATGGTGAAGAAACGCTGGGCGCTGTAGGCCTGGGCGGGGACGGCCACCACTACCTCGAGCGGGTCGGCAGAAAGGCGCGGGCCCAGGCTGGAGTCCAAGAGGGCCTGGTGCAGTTGGCGCAGGAAGGCGGTCAGGAGGTCCAGCAGGGAGAAGTGCTGCCCGCCTAGTTCGACGTCGCCGGATAGGTGCTGGCGGGGCGCGGCGAGCAGGCGCTTGAAGCCGGGCAGGGCGGGGGCGCCCTGGGCCATGGCGGCCACGGCGCGGTGTCCGGCCACCAGCTCTCCGTCTACCAGGGCTAGTACGGACGGGAAGAACGGCAGTGCGTCGCCGGCCTCGTCCTGGAACATCGCCAGTGGGTAGTTGCCGTGATCGGCGAGGGCCACGATCGTGCGGGTAGTGCCGAAATCAATGCCAAGACGGCTCATGGGGGCTCCTTTGGGGTAGCTCGCGCTCTAGTTTAGTTGGGACACCCGCCCGCGCCAGGCGGAAGGTGAGCCTTACCTGTGCTACTAATTAAGAACTGTGGCGTTACGTAAACGGGGTAAAGTGGGACCTCGGTACTAGACGGGAAGCGTCGCCAGGGGAGAGGGGGAGCCGCAATGGACGAGGCAGGAACCAGAGAAGCGGTACTCGACCTCATCGTGGAAAAGGGCCCTGTCACCACCTCCACCATGGCCCGGATCCTGGGGCTGACGGCGGCGGCGGTGCGGCGGCACGTCACGGCGCTCGAGTCGCTGGGGCAGATCCAGGTGCGCCCGGAGGTCAAGCAGGGCAAGCGCGGCCGTGGCCGCCCCGCCCGCGCCTACGTGGCCACCGAGCTGGCCCACGAGAAGCTGCCCGACGAGTACTCCGCCCTGGCCAACCGTGCCATCCAATACCTGGCCCAGGTGGCCGGGGTGGAGGCGGTGGAGAGCTTTGCTGCCTCCCGCTCCCGGGAACTGGAGCGGCGCTACCGCCCGATCATCGACGCGGCCGGGGACGACTACGAGGCCCGCGCCCACGCCCTGGCCAACGCCCTGACCGAGGACGGCTACGCCGCCACGGTGCGTGATGTTGGTAACGGCGGGTTCGCGGTCCAGTTGTGCCAAGGCCACTGCCCGGTGCGGGACGTGGCCGACGAATTCCCGCAATTGTGCGACGCGGAGACGGCAGCCTTTGGCCGCCTCCTAGATGTTCATATTCAACGCCTATCGACGCTTGCCGGCGGCGCCCACGCGTGCACTACTCACATCCCGTTGGGCGTGCCTAAGCTACGGAGTCTGCGCGAAAACGGCTCCAGGGCCAACAAGCGTCCCAATCAGTGACCGGAAGGACACCTATGAGTGAGACCACTCAGTCAGCCCCCAGCACCGATGAAGAGATCATTGCCTCCATCGGTGCATACGGCTACGGCTGGCACGACTCCGACGAGGCGGGTGAGAAGGCGCGGCGCGGTCTGAACGAGGACGTGGTTCGCAACATCTCCGGCCTGAAGAACGAGCCGGAGTGGATGCTGGCCCTGCGACTGAAGGCCCTGCGTCTCTTTGAGAAGAAGCCGATGCCGCGCTGGGGCGGCGACCTGTCTGAGATCGACTTCGACAACATCAAGTACTTTGTGCGCTCCACCGAGCGTCAGGCCACCAGCTGGGACGAGCTGCCCGAGGACATCAAGAACACCTACGACCGCCTGGGCATCCCGGAGGCTGAGAAGCAGCGCCTGGTGGCCGGTGTGGCGGCGCAGTACGAGTCCGAGGTCGTCTACCACCAGATCCGGGAGGACCTGGAGGCCCAGGGCGTCATCTTCGTGGACACGGACACCGCGCTGCGCGAGCACGAGGACATCTTCAAGGAGTACTTCGGCACCGTGGTGCCGGTGGGGGACAACAAGTTCGCCTCCCTGAACACCGCCGTGTGGTCCGGTGGCTCCTTCGTTTACGTGCCGCCGGGTGTGCACGTGGAGATCCCGCTGCAGGCCTACTTCCGCATCAACACGGAGAACATGGGCCAGTTCGAGCGCACCCTGATCATCGCCGACGAGGGCTCCTACGTTCACTACGTCGAGGGCTGCACCGCGCCGATCTACAAGTCCGACTCCCTGCACTCCGCGGTCGTGGAGATCATCGTGAAGAAGGACGCCCGGGTCCGCTACACGACCATCCAGAACTGGTCCAACAACGTCTACAACCTGGTCACCAAGCGCACCCGCGTGGAGGCCGGCGGCGTGATGGAGTGGGTGGACGGCAACATCGGCTCCAAGGTGACGATGAAGTACCCGGCGGTCTACCTGATGGGCGAGCACGCCCGGGGCGAGACCCTGTCCATCGCCTTCGCGGGCGAGGGCCAGCACCAGGACACCGGCTCCAAGATGGTCCACATGGCCCCGAACACCTCCTCGTCCATCGTCTCGAAGTCGGTGGCGCGCGGCGGTGGCCGCGCGGCCTACCGCGGTCTGGTGCAGGTGATGCCGGAGGCACGCCACTCCAAGTCCAACGTGCTGTGCGACGCGCTGCTGGTGGACGACATCTCGCGGTCGGACACCTACCCGTACGTGGACGTGCGCACCGACGACGTGGAGATGGGCCACGAGGCCACCGTCTCCAAGGTGAGCGCAGACCAGCTCTTCTACCTGATGAGCCGCGGCATGGAGGAGACCGAGGCGATGGCGATGATCGTGCGTGGCTTCGTGGAGCCGATCGCGCGCGAGCTGCCGATGGAGTACGCCCTGGAGCTGAACCGACTGATTGAACTGCAGATGGAAGGATCGGTGGGCTGAGTTGAGCGCTCCGAACAACATGAGCACCGATCACTCCCGCGCCGTCCTGGCCGGGGCGCACACCGACGGGCGCGGCGTGACCAAGCCCGAGGGCTCGCGCGCCGACCGCGCCACCTCCTTCGAGGTGGAGCACTTCGCCGTGCCGACCGGCCGCGAGGAGGAGTGGCGCTTTACCCCCCTGAAGCCGCTGGCGCCGATGTTCGCCGACGCCGCCGGGGTGGACGACGCTGTAGAGGTTGACGTGGAGACCGTGGCGGGCGTCGAGATCGGCAGCCTTGCCCCCGGTGAGGGCGCCCGTGGCACCGTGCTGGTGCCCGCCGACCGCCCCGCCGCCATCGCCTCGGCCCGCACCGAGCGGGCCACCCACATTCGCATCCCCGCCGGGGTGGAGCTGGGCCAGCCCCTGCACGTGCGGGTGCGCGGCCTGGACGCGGCCAAGGTGGCCCACGGCCACACCGTGCTGGAGGTGGGGCCCGGCGCCAAGGCGATCGTCATCTTCGACCACACCGGCGCAGCCCACTACAACGCCAACGTGGAGATCGCGGTGGGTGAGGCCGCCGAGGTCACCGTGGTCTCCCTGCAGCGCTGGGACGAGGGCGCGGTCCACACCGGCGAGCAGAAGGCCGTGGTGGCCAAGGACGCCAAGGTCAAGCACGTCGTGGTCAGCCTGGGCGGCTCCCTGGTGCGCCTGAACGCCAACGTCGGCTACGCCGGCGAGGGGGCGGAGGCCAACCTGCTGGGCGTCTACTTCGCGGACTCCGGCCAGCACCTGGAGCACCGCTCCTTCGTGGACCACTCCACCCCCAACTGCGTCTCGCGCGTCACCTACAAGGGCGCGCTGCAGGGCGAGAGCGCGCGCACCGTGTGGGTGGGCGACGTGCTGATCGGCGCCGAAGCGCACGGTACGGACTCCTACGAGTCCAACCGCAACCTGGTCCTGACCGAGGGCGCTCGCGCCGACTCCATCCCGAACCTGGAGATCGAGACCGGCCAGATCGAGGGCGCGGGCCACGCCAGCGCCACCGGCCGCTTCGCGGACGACCACCTGTTCTACCTGCAGTCTCGCGGTATCGACGAGGCCACCGCCCGCCGCCTGGTGGTGCGCGGCTTCTTCGCCGAGGTCGTTGCCGAGATCGGCGTGGCCGAGGTGGAGGAAGTGGTGATGGCCGCCATCGAGGCAGAGCTGGAGGCCGCAGCCCAGAGCGGAGCCCAGGTGTGAGCAACCAGAAGGTGGCCAGCCTGGCGCAACTCGCCCCCGGCGGCGCGCTCTCAGTGAGCGTGGCCAACGCCGCGGGCGAGGACGTGGCGCTGGCCATCGTGCGGGACCTGGAGGGCGGCGTTCACGCCATCTCCGAGTTCTGCACGCACGCCGAAGTCAGCCTCGCCGAGGGCGAGGTGGAGGACTGCGAGGTGGAGTGCTGGGCCCACGGTGCCCGCTTCAACCTCAAGACCGGGGAGGGCACCATGCCCGCCCCCGGCCCCGTAAACGTTTACCCGGTAACCCTGGACGGCGACGACGTTCTCGTCGACGTCGACGCCTGAGAAAGGAAACAAAATGTCTGTGCTGGAGATTCGCGACCTGCACGTCGAGGTGGAGACCAAGGACGGCAACAAGCCGATCCTCAAGGGCGCCTCGCTGACCATCAACTCCGGTGAGATCCACGCCATCATGGGGCCCAACGGCTCTGGCAAGTCCACCCTGGCCTACTCCATCGCCGGCCACCCCTCCTACCACGTCACCGGCGGCTCCGTGCTGCTGGACGGGCAGGAGGTGCTGGAGATGAGCGTGGACGAGCGTGCCCGCGCCGGCATCTTCCTGGCCATGCAGTACCCGGTGGAGGTGCCGGGCGTGAGCGTGTCCAACTTCCTGCGCACCGCCAAGACCGCGATCGACGGCGAGGCCCCCTCCCTGCGCAACTGGATCACGGAGATGAACGCCTCCATGGAGGCGCTGCGCATGGACCCGTCCTTCGCGCAGCGCGACGTCAACGCCGGCTTCTCCGGCGGTGAGAAGAAGCGCCACGAGATCCTGCAGATGGAGCTGCTCAAGCCCCGCTTCGCGGTGCTCGATGAGACGGACTCCGGCCTGGATGTCGACGCCCTGCGCGTCGTCTCCGCCGGCGTGAACCGCGCCCACGAGGCCAGCGGCATGGGCGTGCTGCTGATCACCCACTACACGCGCATCCTCAACTACATCAAGCCCGACTTCGTGCACGTCTTCGTGGACGGCAAGATCGCCGAGCAGGGCGGGCCGGAGCTGGCCCAGCGCCTGGAGGACGAGGGCTACGACCGCTTCCTAGTCTGATGATCGACGCGGGCCTGGCGGAGAAGCGCGCAGACTTCCCGGCGCTGAGCGAGGCGCCGCGCGGGGGTGAGCGCCTGGTCTACCTGGACTGGGCGGCTACCGCGCAGCGCCCGGCTGCGGTGATGGAGGCCGAGGAGCGCTTCCTGCGCACGGCCTACGGGGCCGTCAACCGGGGCACCCACCTGCTGGCCGACCGGGCCACCACGGCCCTGGAGGACGCGCGCGCCCGGGTGGCGGCCCACCTGGGCGCGCGCAGCGGCCTCGAGGTCTCCTGGACCTCCGGGGCCACCGGGGGCCTGAACTTCCTGGCCCAGTCCCTCACGCGCGCCGCCCT
The DNA here is from genome assembly GCF_041380365.1 of Buchananella sp. 14KM1171. NCBI lineage: Bacteria > Bacillati > Actinomycetota > Actinomycetes > Actinomycetales > Actinomycetaceae > Buchananella > Buchananella felis. The sequence goes on from NZ_CP159981.1 coordinate 2,331,479, forward strand.
GTCCTGGCGGGGCGGCACGGTCTTCGCGCTGGGCCCCGGTGACGAGGTCTGCGTGACCCCGGCGGAGCACCACGCCAACCTGGTGCCCTGGCAGGAGCTGTGTGCGCTCACCGGCGCCAAGCTGACCTGGTTGGGGCTGACCCCGCAGGGCCGGATCGACCTGGACACCCTGGACGTCATCAACCCGCGCACCAAGATGGTGGCCTTCACCCACGCCTCGAACGTGACCGGCGCGGTGAGCCCGGTGGAGGCCATCGTGGCCGCCGCCCGGCGGGTGGGTGCCTGGACGGTGCTGGACGCCTGCCAGTCGGCCGCGCACGGCCCGCTGGAGCTGGACGCCTTGGGCGTGGACTTCGCGGTGGCCAGCGCGCACAAGATCTGCGGGCCCACCGGCGTGGGCGCGCTCTACGGCCGCGCCGAGCGGCGCGACCTGCTGCCCCCGCCGGTCTTCGGCGGCTCCATGGTGACCACGGTGACGATGGACCGCTCCGACTATCACGAGGCCCCGACCGGGTGGGAAGCGGGCACGCAACCCGTCTCCCAGGCCGTGGGCTGGGCCGCCGCCCTGGACTACCTGGCCGGGCTGGGGTGGGACCGCCTGCGCGCTCACGAGCGCGGCGTGACCGCCGCGCTGGTGGAGGCCGTCTCCGCCGTGCCCGGGGTGCGCCTGCTGGGCCCTGCGGACACCGCCGATCGCCTGCCCGTGGTCGCCTTCGACGTGGCTGGGGTGCACCCGCACGACGTCGGCCAGTTCCTGGACGCCCAGGGCGTGGCGATCCGGGTGGGGCACCACTGCGCCCAGCCGATCCACGCCCACTTCAAGGTACGCTCCTCCGGGCGCGCGTCCGGCGGCCCGGTGACCGGAATGGACGACGTGGAGGTCTTCCGCGCTGCCCTCTCGCGCGTGCGACCCTTCTTTGGAGTGGAGTAATGAGTAGCGACCTGGAGAGCCTGTACCAGCAGGTCATTTTGGACCACGCCCGTATCAAGCGCGGCAACGGTCGCCTGGAGCACCCCTCTGGCACCTCCCGCCAGGTGAACATCTCCTGCGGCGACGAGGTTGACCTGGACGTTGTCGTGAGCGGTGGTGCGATCGAGCGGATCGGCTGGGAGGGGCACGGCTGCTCCATCTCCCAGGCCTCGCTGTCCGTGGTGAGCGAGCTGCTGGCCGGCAAGAGCGAGGCGGAGGCGGGGGAGCTGATCGACCAGTTCACCGCCCTGATGCACTCGCGCGGCAACACGGCGGACATGGATTTGGACCCGCTGGAGGACGCTGTTGCCTTCAGCGGCGTGGCGAAGTTCCCGGCGCGGGTGAAGTGTGCCCTGCTGGGGTGGATGGCAGCGAAGGATGCGATTGCCGCCAGCGGCGGCGCGGAAGGACGCGGAAATGACTAACCCGATGGCGGCCCCGGCTCCGGACGAGAGCACGGCTGGCCCGGAGAAGCTGGCCGAGCGCGGCGGTGGCTGCGGCGGTGGCGGTTGCGGCTGCGGCGGTGGCGAGGCTCAGGCCCCCGCCCCGGTGACGGCGGCCGATGTCGAGGAGGCCATGCGCGACGTGATCGACCCCGAGTTGGGGATCAACGTGGTGGACCTGGGCCTGCTCTACGGCGTGCACCTGGACGGTGAGGGCAACGCGACCCTGGACATGACCCTGACCAGCGCCGCCTGCCCGCTCACGGACGTGATCGAGGACCAGGCCCAGCAGGCGCTGGCCTCCCTGGTGAACACCACGACCATCAACTGGGTGTGGATGCCGCCGTGGGGCCCGGACAAGATCACCCCCGACGGGCGCGAGCAGCTGCGCGCGCTGGGGTTGAACGTCTAAGCGCCTGATTCTTGGCGTCTGGGCGCCTTCGCGGCGGGCCGCTCCGATTGGTGGGGCGGCCCGCCGCTTTTTCTCGGGATGGACGACGTTGCCGCCGGCCGCAGGATTCGTGGACGACACTCCGGCCGGCCGCGCCTCGGGAAGAGGATGTGCTCTTACGGGCGAGTCAGGCCGTAGCCGTCTCCGGGTTTTCTGTTTGCAACGATTTCTTCGCTGTACGAGGCGTGCGGAGCGGGCGAACCGAGCCACGGGCGCAGGCCGGCGGGGACCGGAGGGTTCTCGCTGGACCGGCCGCCCAGGGCCTCATGGTGGGAGCTGGCCCCGGGGCACTGCTGCGCAAACGGTTGTGGGGTTTGTCGACCTCTTGAGCGGTTGGTGCAGCTGTTGAGCGGTTGGTGCACCGATTGAGGGGTTACCCGACCGGGTAAGCCTACGACTGGTTCACCAACCCTACGAGAGGTTCACTAAGCCCTCAATCGCTTGCGCACGGGAGCGCGAACTCAGCCCCCGGTGCCCTGCGCCGAGTGCCGTTTTGGCGGGCGCGGCCGGGGCAGGCCCCGTGTGCACGCCGAGGGGACAAGGAGCTACGCCGAGGGCGGTCCCAGACCTGCGCAAATGCTGCATCGGGGTACATGCGACCGCTTGGTGCCATGGCACCGGTCGGTCACATGTACCCCGACCGTACGTTCGTACGCTCGGGGGCGGAATGCCGGCTACATGCGGGCCCTAGAACTCAGCGATCTGCGGAACTTGCTGAAGGGTCCGCCTGGTAGGCCAGGACGTCGCCCGGTTGGCAGTCCAGCACGCGGCAGATCGCCGCGAGGGTGGAGAAGCGAATGGCCTTGGCCCGGCCGTTCTTCAGCACCGCCACGTTGGCCGGGGTGATGCCGATGCGCTGGGAAAACTCGGCCACGCTCATGCCGCGTGCGGCTAGCAGGGCGTCGATGTTGACCACGATCATCAGATCACCGCCTCCAGCTCGGCGCGGTATTCGGCGGCCTCCACCAGGGCGGCGCGGGCGACGGCGGCCAGCTGGTCGAAGGCTGCGGCGACCGCGACGGTGGCCGCAGTGGCCAGGAGGACGCCGGGGCCGCCCGTGCGCGCCACGAAGAGCAGGTACGCGCCGCCCGCCACGAGCACGGCGGCTGCGGCCAGGACCAGCCGGCGGATAACGGTGAAGAGGCGGGCGGTGGCGGGGGAGAAGAACTGGCCGCGCGCGGCCCGGCGCAGGATCAGCCACAGCGCCACCAGGGCTGCCTGCAGGAAGGTGGCGGCGAGCAGGGCGCCCACGGCGTAGGCGGGCGCGAAGGCGGCGGTCTCCGGGTAGAGGCGGCCCAGCTCCAGGCAGAGCAGGTAGGCGAGCGCCTCCGCCCCGATGCTTCCGACGAACAGGGGGATCAGCGCCAGCTGGGCGCGCAGTGCCAGTCGCTTGTTCATATATCGATTATCGATAGGCGTATATCGAAAGTCAATAGGTGGAGGGTGGGTGGAGGTGTAGAACGGGTGGGCGGCACCAAGCGGGCGCTGCGCAGGGTGGGCCACTACGTACTGCGGGGCGCTGCGCAGGGTGGGCCACTACGTACCGCGGGGCGCTGCGCAGGGTGGGCCACTACGTACTGCGGGGCGCTGCGCAGGGTGGGCCACTGTGCGGGGGCACAGCGCCCACCCGATAGCATTGCTGCCCGTGATCACTGCCCAGGACGTCTCCATCTCCATCGGCGACCGCCAGCTCCTTAGCGGCGCCAACTTCCGCATCGACACCGGGATGCGCATTGGCCTGGTGGGGCGAAACGGTGCGGGCAAGACCACGCTGACCAAGCTGCTCGCCGAGGGGGCCGGGATCGCCGGCACCACCGAGGAGGACACCGGCGCCATCGCCTACGGCGGCAAGATCACCAGGCGCGGCACGATCGGTTACCTGCCGCAGGACCCGCGCACCGGTGACCTGAACCAGCTGGCGCGCGACCGAGTGCTCTCCGCGCGCGGCATCGATGAGCTGCTGCAGCGCATCCGCAAGGCCGAGCTGGCCATGGCCAGCGAGGAGGGCGACAAGCAGGCCAAGGCCATCGAGCGATACACCCGCCTGGACCACGAGTTCACGATGGCCGGCGGGTACGCGGCGGCCTCGGAGGCGGCCAGGATTACCGCAGCTCTCAAGCTGGACACGCGCGTGCTGGATCAGCCCCTGCACACCCTGAGTGGTGGCCAGCGCCGCCGCGTGGAGCTGGCGCGCATCCTGTTCAGCGGCGCTGACACGCTGCTGCTGGACGAGCCCACGAACCACCTGGATCACGACTCGATCGTGTGGCTGCGCGACTACCTCAAGACCTTCCCGGGCGCGTGGGTGGTCATCAGCCACGACGTGGAGCTGCTGCGAGAGACCGTCAACCACGTCTTCGCGCTGGACGCCCAGCGCGGCGTCATCGACGTCTACAACCTGGGCTGGGACGCCTACCTGAAGCAGAAGGCGGACGACGACGCCAGGCGCGCCCGCGAACGCGCGGTGGCCCAGAAGAAGGCCGCCGCGCTCAAGGCGCAGGGGGAGAAGATGCGGGCCAAGGCCACCAAGGCCGTGGCCGCCCAGCAGATGCTGCGCCGCGCCGAGGAGCTGCTGGCTAGCGTGGGGGAGGAGCGCCGCGCGGAGAAGGTGGCCGCCCTGCGCTTCCCCTCCCCGGCCCCGTGCGGACGGGTGCCGCTCACGGCCAGCCACCTGTCGAAGTCCTACGGCTCCCTGGAGGTGTTCTCCGGGGTGGACCTGGCGATCGACCGGGGCTCGCGCGTGGTGGTGCTGGGTCTGAACGGTGCCGGCAAGACCACGCTGCTGCGGCTGCTGGCCGGGGTGGAGGCGCCCAGCGCCGGACAGGTGGAGCCGGGCCACGGCCTGAAGCTGGGCTACTACGCCCAGGAGCACGAGAACCTGCGCACGGATGAATCCGTGGTGGACAACCTGCGCCGCGCCGCGCCCGAGCTGGACGACACGGGCGTGCGCTCCATCCTGGGCTCCTTCCTGTTCAGCGGCGCGGACGCGGACAAGCCCGCGGGGGTGCTCAGCGGCGGCGAGAAGACTCGCCTGGCGCTGGCCACCTTGGTGGTGAGCCAGGCCAACGTGCTGCTGCTGGACGAGCCCACGAACAACCTGGACCCCGCTTCTCGCGCGGAGATCCTGCGGGCGCTTGCCACCTACGAGGGCGCCGTGGTGCTGGTGACCCACGACCCGGGCGCCGTGCAGGCCCTCCAGCCCGACCGGGTGCTGCTGCTGCCCGACGGGGACGAGGACCTGTGGAGCGATGACTACATGGAGCTGGTTGACCTGGCCTGAGTCCCGGTGGCGAGTGGGGGACGACGCTGCGCCGGCCTGCGGAGGGAGCGGCCCCGTCTGCGGTGTGGGAATCCACAATGTGGCACCGGGGCAGCGCGGGAAGTGCGCCTAGTTTTGGAGGAATGCTCCAAGCGAGGTTGAGGGCTTTGGGTGTTTCGCGCACGTCCGCCCCCGGCCCGTGGCTGGAACGATGGAGACATGACGTATGAACCGCGATCTGTATTCATCACCGGTGCCTCCTCCGGGATCGGCTTTGCCGTGGCGCAGGCGTTCCTGGACGCGGGCGACCGCGTGGCCACCCTCTCCCGCTCCGGCAAGGGGCCGGAGGGCGCGCTGAACCTGGCCGGTTCGGTGGCCTGTGCAGCTGACGTGGACGCCGCCTTCACCGCTGCCGAGGAGGCCCACGGCCCGGTGACGGTGCTGGTGGCCAACGCCGGCATCACGCGTGACACCCTGCTGATGCGCATGAGCGAGGAGGACTGGGACGACGTCCTGGCCACCAACCTGACCGGCGTGCAGCGAGCCGCCCGCCGCGCCATCACCGGCATGGTGCGCGCCCGCACCGGCCGCATCATCGGCATCTCCTCCGTGGTGGGCACCATGGGCTCTCCAGGCCAGGTCGCCTACGCCGCCGCGAAGAGCGGCATGATCGGCCTGGTGCGCTCGATCACCCGCGAGGTGGGCGGGCGTGGCATCACGGCGAACGTGGTGGCCCCCGGCTTTATCGACACGGCCATGACCCAGGTGCTGCCCGAGGCGCTGGTGGCGGACTACAAGAAGCGCATCCCCGCCGGCCGCTTTGGCCAGGTGGAGGACGTCGTGTCCGCCGTGACCTTCCTGGCCTCCCCGCAGGCCGCCTACATCACCGGCGCGGTTCTCCCGGTGGACGGCGGCATCGGCATGGGCCACTGAGAGACGCAAAAGGAGAAGACAGAAATGGGAATCCTTGCTGGCAAGAACGTGCTGGTCACCGGCGTTCTGCGTGAGAACTCGATCGCCTTCCACGTGGCCCGCCTGGCCCAGGAGCAGGGCGCGACCGTGGTACTGACCGCCTTCGGGCGGGCGGCGAAGCTGACCGAGCTGGCGGCGCGGCGCCTGCCGACCAAGCCCGCCATCGTGCCCCTGGACGTCACCAACCAGGAGGACCTGGAGGCGCTGGCCGGCCGCCTGCGCGAGCACGTGCCCCACCTGGACGCCGTGGTTCACTCCATCGGCTTCGCGCCGCAGTCCGTGATGGGCGGCAACTTCCTGGCCGGCGAGTGGGCCGACGTCGCCGTGGCGGTGGAGACCTCCGCGTTCTCCCTGAAGAGCCTGGCGGTGGCCTGCCGCGAGCTGCTCGCGCCGGGGGCCGGCATCGTTGGCCTGACCTTCGACGCCTCGGTGGCCTGGCCTGTCTACGACTGGATGGGCGTGGCCAAGGCCGCCTTCGAGTCCGTGGCGCGCTACCTGGCCCGCGACCTGGGGCCGGAGGGCGTTCGCGTCAACCTGGTCTCGGCCGGCCCGATCCGCACCACGGCCGCTACCTCCATCCCGGGCTTCGAGGAGATGGAGTCCCGCTGGAACGAGCGCGCCCCGCTGGGCTGGGACGTGGCCGACCCGGAGCCGGCCGCGAAGGCCGTCGTGGCCCTGGCCTCTGGCTGGTTCCCGGCCACCACGGGTGAGATCGTTCACGTCGACGGCGGCGTGCACTGCCTGGGGCAGTAGGACTTTCCCGCCAGGTGGGGCGCCAGGATCGCGATCCTGACGCCCCACCGCCCGTTTCCGGACCACCCCTGCTCGGCGCGCGCGGCCCCGTGTCTTCTACCCCGCGCGGGTGAATCGGCGTAGCCTGCCTGCCATGAGCAAGACCCTTCTGTTGGTGCGCCACGCCAAGGCCGAGTTTGACAGCCCCTACGGGGACCACGAGCGGTGCCTGACCGGCAAGGGCGAGCACGCCGCGAAGAAGCTGGGCAAGCGGGTCTCCGCATACGTGGAGCGCGTGGACCTGGCGCTGGTCTCCAGCGCCCAGCGCACCCAGCAGACCTACGCCCTGATGAGCGAGCGGCTCACGGTCGCCCAGGCCCGCGTGGATGAGGCCATCTACTTCGCGGGGGTGGGAGACATCCTGGACATCGTGCGCGAGCTGCCCGAGGAGGCGCAGTGCGTGATCCTGGTAGGGCACGAGCCCACCATCTCCGGGGCTGGCCGCGCCCTGGCCGAGCCCTGCCCGGCGGCGGCTGCCATCGCCTTCGGCGTGCCCACCGGCACCGCGTTGCTGCTGTCCGCCGAGGGCACCTGGGCCGATTTCGCCGGCGCGCAGCTCACGGTCATAGAGCACGGCGCCTGAGCCACCCCCGGCTTCGTTCTTCGGCCGCCTCGACCGCGTGGCGCTAGCGCCAGAGCGTGGCCGCGACCGCCCCCAGGTGGGGGATGGTCAGGACGACGTTCGCCCCGGCCCGCGCCGCCGGCTTGGCGCACAGCGCGATGGACAGGTCGGAGCTGGCGAACATGTCCAGGTCGTTGGCGCCGTCTCCCATCGCCACGGAGTAGCCGAGCCCGGCCCGCGCCAGCCAGTCGGCCAGGATGGTGGCCTTGGCCGCGCGGTCCACCACCGCGCCCACCGTGCGCCCGGTGAGGGCGCCGCCCGCCACCTCCAGGGTGTTGGCGGCCCAGTAGTCCAGGCCCAGCTGCTCGCCCAGGGGCGTGAGCACCTCCATGAAGCCGCCGGAGACGGCACCGAAGCGGCCGCCGCGCGCGTGCAAAGCCCCGACCAGCTCGGGGGCGAATGGGCGCGGGGTGATGCGCGCTGAGACCTCGGCGAAGATCGTGCCCGGCACCCCGGCCAGGGTCCCCACGCGCTGGGCCAGCGACTGGGCGAAGTCCAGCTCGCCGCGCATGGCGGCCTCCGTTATGCGGGCCACCTCGGCGCGCGTCCCGGCGGCCTCGGCCAGTTCCTCGATCACCTCCTCGGCGATCAGGGTGGAGTCAACATCGGAGACCACCAACAAGGGTGGGCGCTGCGCGGGCGGCACCGGCACCACGTCGCAGCCCCCGGCCTCGGCCAGCGGGAAGGCCGCCAGCACCTCCATGGCACGGCGGGGCCAGGGCAGGTCCGCGAGCAGGCTCGGGGCGGCGAACGGTGCGGCGCCCGCGGTCCGATTGCCGGCCGCCTCCAGGCGCCGCTGCGGCGCCAGGTCCACCACCGCCAGCTCCGGCGGCAGCGCGAGCGCAGGCACGCGGTCGGCGCCGCCAACACCACAGGCGGGTGCGGCAGCGTCGGCCCCGCACTCCACGCCCGGCACGTGCCGGGCGGCACCAGCAGGGACGGGCCGGGCGGCAACGTCGGCCCCCATAGCGGCGCTCGGCGCGCCGCCCACCACCCGCACCGGGGTGGCGGTCACGGGCCAGTCGGCCCCAGCGAGCAGGGCGGCCAGGTCTTCGATACGGGCGGCAAGCGAAGCGGGGGCGATGCACCGCACCGCCCCCGCCGAGAACAGGTCGGTCACGCCGTAACGATACTGCCCTTAGGCACCACCACGATCCCCGACTCCGTCACCGTGAAGCCGCGGGCGCGGTCGTGGGCGGGGTCGATACCGACGGTGGCGTACTCGCCGATCTCCACGTGCTTGTCCACGATCGCGCGGTTAACCGTGGCGTTGCGGCCCACATTCACCCCGTCCATCAGGACGGAGTGGCGCACCGACGACCACGAGTTCACGCGCACGCCCGGGGAGAGGATCGAAGAGAACACCTCGCCACCGGAGACGATCACGCCGGGGGAGACGATCGAGTCGATGGCGTGACCCTGACGCTCGTTGTAGCCGTAAACGAACTTCGCCGGCGGGATCGTCTGGTCCACGCCCGCAAAGAGCGGCCACTCGCTGTTGTAGAGGTTGAACACGGGGTTGATGCTGATCAGGTCCATGTTCGCCTCGTAGTAGGCGTCGATGGTTCCAACGTCGCGCCAGTAGTTGCGGTCGCGATCGGTGGCACCGGGGACGTCGTTGAAGGTGAAGTCGTAGACGCCCGCACCCTGGCGCTCCACGAACCACGGGACGATCGAGCCGCCCATGTCGTGCTTGGAGGTCTCGTCGGCCGCGTCGATGTTCAGGGCCTCGCGCAGCGCCTGGGCGGAGAACACGTAGTTACCCATCGAGGCGAGCACGGAGCTCGGGTCGTCCGGCAGCCCCGGGGTGGAGGTGGGCTTCTCAACGAACTGGTGGATCACGCCGGGCGCCTCCGGGCGGGTCTCGATCACGCCGAACTGGTCAGCCAGCTCGATCGGCTGGCGGATACCCGCCACGGTCAGGTCGAGGCCGGAGGCGATGTGGTGCTCCACCATCTGGGAGAAGTCCATCCGGTAGATGTTGTCCGCACCGATGATCAGCACGTAGTCCGGACGCTCGTCGTCCATGATGTTCATGGACTGGTAAATCGCGTCGGCAGAACCCAGGAACCAGTGCTTTCCCTTGCGCTGCTGGGCCGGGACGGGCGCGATGTAGTTGGCAAACAGGTTGGACAGGCGCCACACCTTGGCGATGTGGCGGTCCAGCGAGTGAGACTTGTACTGCGTCAGCACGACCACCTTGAGGTAGCCGGAGTTGACGATGTTGGACAGCGCGAAGTCGATGAGCCTGTAGGTGCCGCCGAATGGCACGGCCGGCTTGGCGCGGTCGTCGGTCAGCGGCATGAGCCGCTTACCCTCTCCACCTGCTAGGACGATTGCGAGAACTTTGTGTGCTGGCATGAGGTAAATGCTAGGCAACTTGAGCCGCAAATATGTCAGTTTGGGGTATTCATTTCCCAGATTTTGCCTGTGCGCTTCCGGTATGGTCAGGCCATTCGGTTGCTACGGCGCTAGGAGAAGCCATGAGGGTTGACCTACTCACTCGCGAATACCCGCCCTTCGTCTACGGGGGCGCGGGGGTGCACGTGGAGGAACTGGCCAAGGTACTGCGTCCGCTGGTGGACGTGCGCGTGCACGCCTTCGACGGCCCTCGCGATGGCGAGCCCGGGGTGACCGGTTACAGCGACCCGGCCGAGCTGGCGAGCGCCAACGCCGCCCTGAAGACGCTCGGCGTGGACCTGGCCATGGCGGGGAACGTGGAGGGCACCGACCTGGTGCACTCGCACACCTGGTACGCCAACATGGCCGGCCACTGGGCGCACCTGCTCAACGACGTGCCGCACGTGATCTCCGCCCACTCGCTCGAGCCGCTGCGCCCGTGGAAGGCCGAGCAGCTGGGTGGCGGTTACCGCGTCTCCTCCTGGGCCGAGCGCACCGCCTACGAGGGCGCGGCCCGGATCATCGCGGTCTCCGGTGGCATGCGGCAGGACATCCTGCGCGCCTACCCGCAGCTTGACCCGGCAAAGGTGGAGGTCATCCACAACGGCATCGACCTGACCGACTGGAACCTGCCGGCTGACGAGGACGCCGAGTTCGTGGCGCAGGCCCGCGAAAAGTGGGGCATCGACCCGAGCAGGCGCGCGGTGGTGTTCGTTGGGCGTATCACCCGCCAGAAGGGCCTGCCGCACCTGTTGCGCGCGGCGGAGAAGCTGCCCGACGACGTGCAGCTGATCCTCTGCGCCGGCGCCCCCGACACCCCGGAGATCAAGGCCGAGGTGGAGGGCCTGGTGGAGGGCCTGCGTCAGCACCGCTCCGGCGTCATCTGGATCGCGGAGAAGCTGCCGCGCCGGGAGCTGATCGCGGTGATGACCGCAGCGAACGTGTTCGTCACGCCGTCGGTCTACGAGCCCCTGGGGATCGTGAACCTGGAGGCCATGGCGGTGCACCTGCCCGTGGTGGGTACCGCGACCGGTGGCATCCCCGAGGTGATCGCCGACGGCGAGACCGGCCTGCTGGTGCCGATCGAGCAGGTGCAGGACGGCACCGGCACGCCCGTGGACCCCGCTGCTTTCGAGGCCGACCTGGCCGACGCACTGGTGCGGGTACTGGACGACGCTCCGCTCGCCGCCGCGATGGGTGAGGCGGGCAGGCGCCGGGCCGAGGACCACTTCGCCTGGACCTCGATCGCCAAGCGCACCGTGGACCTCTACGAGCGGGTGCTCGCCGGCAAGTAGCAACCGCTGCGGGGAAATATCGTCCACGGGGATGAGAGTGGGACGAGAGCAAAAACGTGTCCGCCGATACAATTGCGGCATGGCAAACGTCCTGCGGCTCGTCAATGTCGATTTCACCCGCGCACGCAATCCGATCCTGCGCGGGGTGAACTGGGAGGTCCGTGAGGGCGAACGCTGGGTGGTGCTCGGCCCCAACGGGGCCGGCAAGACCACCATCATGCGCATGCTCGCCGCGCGCGAGCACCCCTCTGCTGGCACCGTCGAGGTGCTGGGGCAGCGGTTGGGCGCGGTGGACGTGTGGGAGCTGCGCAGCCGCATCGGCTTCGTCTCCTCCGCCATGATCAACGCGATCGTGCCGGGCGACCGGGTGCTCAACGTGGTCATCAACGGGGCATTCGGTTCCACCGGCCGGACGCACTCCGAGGCCGAGGAGCTGGACGTCAACCGGGCCCGCGACCTGCTGGAGGTACTGGGCATCTCCGCGCTGGCCGAGCGCGCCTTCTTCACGCTCTCCACGGGGGAGAAGCAGCGGGTGTGCATCGCCCGGGCTCTCATGCCCGACCCGGAGCTGCTGGTGCTCGACGAGCCGGCCACCGGCCTGGACCTGGGCGGGCGCGAGCAGCTGCTGAGCGCCCTGAACGAGCTGGCCTCCTTCGCCGGCGCCCCGGCGATGGTGATCGTCACCCACCACGTGGAAGAGATCCCGCCGGGCACCACCCACGCGCTCCTGCTGCGCGAGGGGCGCGTGGCCGCCTCCGGTCCGGTGGCGCAGGTGCTGACCTCCGAGCACCTTTCCACCGCATTCGGGATCCCGCTGCTGGTGGAGGAACGCCGAGGCCGCTTCCTCGCCGTGGCCGCGCAGGCGCGCCCGGGCGGACGGCACGCCGCCGGCAAGACAGGGGAGGCAAGGGACCAAGGTGGGGCGGGGCAGCCCGCGCGAAGCGAGTAAGGGAGGGAAAAGCCATGTGGTTGATTTGGGTGATCGCGGCTTTGCTGCTCGGGTTGATCGAGATCCTGGTGGTGGACCTGACGTTCTTGATGTTCGCCGGCGGCGCCCTGGCCGCCATGGGCGTGTCCTTCTTTACGGACAGCCTGTCCATCCAGGTGGGCGTGTTCGCCGTCGTCTCGACGCTGCTCTTGTTCCTGGTGCGTCCCTGGGCACGCAACCTGATCCTCAGCTCAGTGCCGAACATCCGCACCAACGCCGCCGGGCTGCTCGGCAAGCCAGCGGTGGCGCTGTCCACCATCACGTATGAGAACGGTCGCGTGAAGCTCGAGGGCGAGGAGTGGAGCGCCAAGCTCTCCACCCGTGCTGCGGGCCCCGTCCCGGCGGGCACCAAGCTGGTAGTAGAGGCGATCGACGGCGCCTACGCGGTGGTCAACCCAGCCAACTAGGGGCGGGCCAGGACTTCCCCGAAATCATTACAAAGGAGATAGATGTTCGACTCGCCAGGTAACTGGATCGCGCTGATCGCGCTGGGTCTGGTTGTTGTGTTCGTGTTGACGGCGATCTTGCGCGCCGTCCAGATCGTGCCGCAGGGCGTTGCCCTGATCGTGGAGCGCCTGGGTAAGTTCCAGGCGGAGATGCACGCAGGCTTCCACGTGCTCATTCCGTTCATCGACCGCGTGCGCACCGCGGTCGACCTGCGAGAGCAGGTGGTCTCCTTCCCGCCGCAGCAGGTGATCACGGCGGAGAACCTGATGGTCTCCATCGACTCAGTGATCTACTACCAGGTCAACGACCCCCGGGCGGCCACCTACGAGATCGCCAACTTCATCTCCGCCATCGAGCAGCTCACCGTCACCACCCTGCGTAACGTGATCGGCACGATGGACCTGGAGCAGACACTGACCAGCCGCGACCAGATCAACGCCCAGCTGCGCGGCGTGCTGGACGAGGCCACCTCCCGCTGGGGTATCCGCGTCAACCGCGTCGAGCTGAAGGCGATCGACCCGCCGCCCACCCTGCAGGGCGCCATGGAGGCGCAGATGCGCGCAGAGCGCGACCGCCGCGCCACCATCCTGACGGCAGAGGGCGTCAAGCAGTCCCAGATCCTCACCGCCGAGGGTGAGAAGCAGTCCGCGATCCTGCGGGCGGAGGGTCAGGCCCAGGCCGCCGTGCTGCGCGCCCAGGGTGACTCCCGCGCCATCCTGTCCGTGTTCGACGCGATTCACCGCGGCAACGCGGACCCCAAGCTGCTGGCCTACCAGTACCTGCAGACCCTCACCCAGATCGCCAACGGCACCGCCTCGAAGATGTGGGTGGTCCCCACCGAGTTCACGGCGGCCCTTTCCTCCGTCACGGCCGCTCTGGGCGGGCAGCCGCAAAACGCCCCGGTGGTCTCCGGCGACGCCGAGGCCCCGCGCGTTGAGTTCCGTCCCGAGGAGCTCTCCGGTGGCCTGGCGGTGGAGCTGGAGGACCCGGCCAAGGCCGTCGCCGAGGCCGCCGCCGCAGTCCAGCAGGTTACGCAGGCCGTGGACGAGGTGGGCGGGGAGAACCCCGCAGAGCAGGCCCGGCCCGCCGCGCCGGCTGACTCGCCGCAGGGTCAGGGCGGCCCCGCAGGCCAGGTCCCGCCGCAGGGCATCAACCAGCTGCCCACCCAGCTGCCTCCGCCGGGCTTCGCGCCGCCCCAGGGCTACGTGCCGCCCCAGGGCTGAGCCGCACCGGCGCTGAGCCGCAACAGGTCCGAGCCAAGGCAGGCACCGCAGCAGACGCCACAGGTTTTGCCAAACCTGGTCCGGGGTGGGCGGGAAGGGGCGCAGCCCCTTCCCGCCCACCCCCACTATGAGCAACCCGCACTGACCGGAGAGGTGAGGTAATGAGCCGCGCCAGCAGCAACGTGATGATCCAGTTCGCCGTATCGATGGGCGTGGCCGCCGGGACGATCGCGGCCAGCGCGTGGGGAGCGGTGGCGCTCCCGAGGGCGATCAGGCAGGGCAAGCCCGCCCAGGCCGCCTTCTTCGGCGCCGGCCTGGGCGCGTTCAGCTGCTACCTGGCCCTCCTGGCAGTCACCGTGCCCACCACCGGCCAGCCCCTGGCGCCGCAGGCGGACTCCATCGTGGTGCTGGGCGCCGGCCTGGTGGGCGAGCGCCCCAGCCGCGCCCTGGCCTACCGCCTGGACAGGGCCACCGAGCTGTGGCGCCAGCGCCCGGACATCCCGATCGTCGTCTCCGGTGGGCAGGGCCCGGACGAGGTGATTCCTGAGGCAGAAGCGATGGAGCGTTACCTGCGCGCAAAGGGAGTGCCCGCCCAGTTCATCATCCAGGAAGACCAAGCCACCACCACAATCGAAAACCTTCACCTCTCCCGCGCTCTGCTTCAGCCGCAAGGCCGCAGCCGCCCGGCAGTGGTCACCAACAACTTCCACACCCTGCGAACCTCCCGCTTAGCGGAGCGGATCTGGCCCGGTGCTCGCGTGCAAGGAGCGCGCACCACCTGGTGGTACCTGCCCTACGCCACCGCCCGCGAGGCCGCCGCCCTGGTCACCCAAGACCCGCGCTCGCGCGCAATCGCCCTAGCCGCTACTGGCCTGGGGGCAACCCTGGCCGCAGGTGCAGCCTGGGGTCGGCGTCGGTACCAAAACGCGCCGACCAAGTAGTAGATTCGACCGGCGGGACGTCGGCCAAACGAAACAAGGCGGCCGGCGGGACGTCGGCCAAACCAAACAAGGCGGCCGGCGGGACGTCGGCCAAACGAAACAAGGCGGCCGGCGGGACGTCGGCCAAACCAAACAGGGTGCGGAGGCAGCAGAGCGGCCGGTGGCACAGCGGCCCAACAAACAGGACAGCCGGCAGGCCGCTGGCCACCACTAAACTGGGCGGCAACGCCCGGCGCGCCAAAGGAGGCCCCATGGATCAGCAACAGGAGCACGTACTGCGCATCGCGCACGAACGCGGCATCGAGTTCGTGCGGCTCTGGTTCACGGACGTCACCGGCAAGCTCAAGTCCATCGCCATCGCCGGCAGCGAGCTGGAGACCGCGCTGGTAGAAGGAATCGGCTTCGACGGCTCGGCCATCCAAGGCATGAGCCGCATCTACGAATCCGACCTGCTGCTGCGCCCCGACGCCTCCACCTGGGCGCTGGTGCCGTGGCGGGAAGCTGGCGAGGGCGTCGGGCGAATGTTTTGCACCATCCACACCCCCGACGGCGCCGTCGCACCATCAGATCCCCGCAGCGTGCTAAAACGTGCCGTCGACTACGCCGCCAGCGCCGGCTTTACCCTCCACGTCCACCCCGAAATCGAGTTCTACCTCCTCAACGCGCCCGACCACCCCACCGCCCCTCTAGCGCCCATCGACAACGGGGGCTACTTTGACCACGTTCCGCGCGCCCAGCACTCAGACTTCCGGCGCAAAGCGATCCTCCACCTGGAGCAGTTCGGCATCCCCGTAGAGTTCTCCCACCACGAAGGCGGCCCGGGGCAAAACGAAATCGACCTGCGCCACGCCGACGCCCTGACCACGGCAGACAACATCATGTCCTTCCAAGCCGTAGTCTCCGAACTAGCGCTGCGCGAGGGCTCACTAGCCACATTCATGCCCAAACCCTTCGCAGACCAACCCGGCAACGGTATGCACCTGCACCTGTCCCTCTTCGAGGGCGATCGCAACGCATTTACCGATCAGTCCGACCCCTACGGGCTCTCCCGCACCGGTCGCCAGTTCATGGCCGGCCTGCTCAAGTACGCCTCAGATATCTCCCTGGTCGTCAACCAACACGTCAACTCATACAAACGCCTGTGGGGAGGCGGTGAGGCCCCCTCCTACGTCTGCTGGGGACGCCACAACCGTTCAGCGCTACTGCGAGTACCCGTCTACAAGCCCGGCAAGGAATCCTCCACCCGAGTGGAATACCGCGCCCCCGACACCGCCACCAACCCATACCTATGCCTGGCCATGCTGCTGCGCGCCGGTCTGGCAGGGATCGAAGAAGGCCTTAGCCTCCCGCCGGAAACCGAGGACGACGTGTGGTCGCTCTCCGACGCCGAACGAAAGGCAATGGGAATCGAGGCTCTGCCCACCTCCCTCCACGCAGCGCTGGACCGGATGCGCCACTCCGAGCTGGCCGCCGAAGTACTGGGCGAGGAAGTATTCGAGTTCGTGCTTCGCAACAAAGAAAAAGAATGGAGCGAGTACAGGCACGAGATCACCGACTACGAGCGTCGCCAGTTCCTCCCACTCTGATGCGCGCTCCGAGCCGAACCGGCGCACTGCTGGCCGCCGGATTCACCAACACCACCCGGGCTGCCATGCTGCTACAGGATGCGGCCCTGACCGAACTGGCGTGGGACCAGGACCAGCTGATCGATCTCTTGGCGCTAAGCCCGGATCCCGACCAAGCCCTGCTCGCTCTTGTGCGGCTGGCCGCCGACGCAGACGCCCGCTGCCACCTGCCGCCACTGAGCCAGGCCGGGCTGCTCCTGCGCGTCCTAGGCGCCTCCAGCGCCCTCACTGACCAGCTCCTGCGCCACCCGGGCGATACCGCCCTGCTTCGCGACGGGGCCCCCGACTTCACCACGCTGGCCGCGTCAATCGCGGCGGCTGGTGCGGCGTCGTCCCTACAGGGGCCGCAAGGGGAGCAGAGCGGGACGGAGGGCGGTTCGAGTGCGGCGTCGTCCCTACAGGGGCCGCAAGGGGAGCAGAGCGGGACGGAGGGCGGTTCGAGTGCGGCGTCGTCCCTACAGGCACCGCAGGGGGCGACCGGCGAGGAATGGGTGGCGGCACAGACCGGCGCGTTGAGACGGTCATACCGCCGCGCGCTCCTAGCCGTGGTGGCAGAAGACCTCACCTGCCCCCAGCCGGATGCCGCCCTGCCCAAAATCGCCGACATGCTCACCCACTTAGCGGACGCCGCGCTGGTGGGCGCCCTCAACATAGCTCGAAGGCACCTAGACCCCACCGGCTCCCTGCGCATTGCCATCCTCGCCTTCGGCAAGGCAGGCGCGCAGGAACTCAACTACGTCTCAGACGTGGACGTCATGTACGTAGTAGCCCCACGCGATGGGGCGATGACCCAGGAGCACACAGAACTCGGTTCCCAGATCGCGGCTTTGGTGGCGCGAATCTGCGGGGCAGCAGGGCCAGAACCCGAACTGTGGACCGTGGACGCCAATCTGCGGCCGGAGGGCAAAGACGGGGTACTGGTGCGCACCATCGACTCCTACGCGCGCTACTACCGCAAATGGGCGCAATCCTGGGAATTCCAAGCCCTCCTAAAGGCCAGGCCGGTGGCCGGAGACACGCAACTGGGGGAGGAGTTCCTGGCCCTGACCCAACCACTGGTGTGGGAGGCCGCCGGGCGGGAGGGATTCGTGGAGTCGGCGCGGGCAATGCGGACACGCGTCGAATCACTGCTGCCCGCCAAGCAGGCCCAACGGGAGTTGAAGCTTGCACCGGGCGGTTTGCGGGATGTCGAGTTCACCGTGCAACTGCTGCAGTTGGTGCATGGGCGCAGCGACGAACGCGTCCGGCAGCCCGACACGCTGGGGGCCCTGACTGCACTGGCTGAGCACGGGTACATTGGCCGCGCCCCAGCCGCGGAAATGGGTGCCCACTACCGCATGCTGCGCCTACTGGAGCACCGCACCCAACTTATGCGGTTGCGCCGCACCCACCTGCTGCCAGAAAAAGAGGCCGAGCTGCGCCGGGTAGCGCGCGGAATCGACCTGAAATGGGGCGCTAGCTCCGTGGAGGAGCTGTGGGCCGCCACCCGGGCGCGGGTGCGCAAGCTCCACCAGGAGATCTTCTATCGTCCACTCCTGCCGGCAACCGCCCAGCTCAGTGCCGCCGACCTCTCCCTGGAGGCAAGTGCCGCTCAGGCGCGCCTGGCCGCCATCGGCTATCGCGACCCACGCGGGGCGATGGGGCACATACGCGCCCTTACCGAAGGCTATTCCCGCCGGGCCGTAATCCAACGCCAGCTGATCCCCGTGATGCTCGGCTGGTTCGGCTCCTGCGTGGACCCCGACCAGGGGCTGTTAGCATTTCGCCGCCTGAGCGAGGCCGCTGGCGCGCAACCCTGGTACCTGCGCCTGTTGCGAGATTCCTCCGTGGCGGCTGAGCGGCTATGTAAGGTGCTGGGCACCTCTCCCTACGTCGCAGACGCCCTGCCTCGCCTGCCCGAGGCCGTGCAATGGTTGGACGAGGAGCATTTGTCCGTGCGCAGCCCGGCGCAGTTGGACGAGGAGGTGGCCGCTGCAGTGCGCCACCACGACGACCCCGACAAGGCCATCACGACTGTGCGGGGGATCCGCCGCCGTGAGCTGACCCGCGCCGCCCTGATAGACGTCCTGCAGGGCATAGAACCCGAGCGCGCGGCCACGATCATCACGCCTGCGCTGGATGCAGTGGTGCGGGGCGCATACGCGATCGCGCTGCGGGAGATCGAAGAACCTGTGGCCCGCCACGCGGTGATAGCGCTGGGCCGCTTTGGCGGCAACGAGTCCGGTTACGCCAGCGACGCTGACGTCTGCCACGTGTACGACGCCCTGCCCGGCGCTAGCGAGGAGGAGGCGGGCCGCGAGGCGATCGCCTTGGCCACCAGGATGCGCGAACTCTTGGCCTTGCCGGTGGGCGAGCCTGTTGTGGTGTTGGACGCTGCGTTACGACCAGAGGGGAAGAACGGGCCACTTGCGCGCTCCTTGGGCAGCTATCGCGAATACTACGAGGCATGGGCAGAGCCCTGGGAGTTTCAGGCCCTGCTGCGGGCCCGGCCGGTGGCAGGGGAACAGCAGCTAGGTCAACAATTCGTGGAGCTAGTGGAGCCGTTGCGTTACCCACCGGGCGGGCCACCGGAGCCCGCCCGCGTCTCCATCAAGCGCCTCAAGGCACGGATGGACTCCGAACGCCTGCCGCGAGCCGTGCGCCCGCCCCGGCACGTCAAGCTGGGGCCGGGAGGCCTCAGCGACGTGGAGTGGACCGCCCAGCTGCTGCAGCTCGATTACGCCGCCCGGGTGCCGGGCCTGCGCACCACCTCCACCCTGCCCGCCCTGCGAGCAGCGCAATCGGCGGGCCTACTTAGTCAGGCAGACGCCGAAGTGTTGGTCACCGCCTGGCAACACGCTACGCGGGTGCGGGCCGCCCGGGTACTTGGTACCGGGCGCACCTCCGGGATCAAACTGGACGTGCTGCCCGAAACCGCCCATGAGTTGGCCGTGCTGGCCCGGCTGCTCGGCTACGAGCCCGGGGCCGGCCAAGCGGCCGTGGAGGACTACCTGCGCGACGCCCGACGCGCGCGGGTGGTGTACGAGGCGCAGTTCCTCACCCGCGTGCTGCAAACATGAAATGTTGGTCAGGCTCGCTAGAGTGAGGCCAGACATGAGAGCGGGCAGGAAGTGAGGAGCCGTGACCTATACATCGGTAGAGATCTGTGCTGGTGCAGGCGGGCAAGCACGAGGTCTGGAACTGGCTGGTTTTAAACACCTTGCTGCAGTGGAGATAGACAAACACGCCTGCCAAACTCTGCGTCTTAACCGGCCAGAGTGGAACCCGATCGAGGCAGACCTCACCACATGGGAGGGGCACGAATTCTCTGGGAAGGTGGACCTGTTGGCGGGAGGCGTGCCATGCCCGCCCTTTTCTAAGGCCGGGCGACAACTCGGGGCCGACGACGAGCGTGACCTCTTTCCCCACGCGATCCGCTTGGTCGGTGAGATCCAACCGCGTGCCGTCATGCTCGAAAACGTGCGCGGACTGCTCGATACAGCATTTGATGACTACCGTGCGTCCGTTGAACGACGGCTACGTGCATTGGGGTACAACGTTGGGTGGCGTCTGCTTAACGCCTCAGACTTTGGAGTACCGCAACTGCGCCCGCGTGTGGTATTCATAGGTGTCAGGGAGGACCTGGGAACCGGTTTCGAGTTTCCCCATCCCGCAGACTGCGCACCTCCTACGGTCGGGCAGACCTTGAGAGACTTAATGGCAGAAAACGGCTGGGAGGGGGCTGGCGACTGGGCGGCGAAGGCTGACAGCGTTGCCCCTACTCTTGTTGGCGGCTCTAAGAAGCATGGAGGCGCTGACCTTGGCCCCACCCGCGCTAAGCGAGCATGGGAGGCCCTAGGTGTAGACGGCAAGGGAATTGCAGACAGCGCACCGCCGGTAGGCTTTGAGGGACTACCGCGGCTGACAAACCGGATGGCCGCTCGGATTCAAGGGTTTGACGACGACTGGGTGTTCTCTGGTGGCAAGACAGCGCAATATCGTCAGATCGGCAATGCGTTTCCACCACCTGTCGCTGCTGCGGTTGGAAGGAAGATTTTCGCCACGTTGGCTAACGCGGATCGCATTGAAGTTGGAGTAAGCCGCAAGGCATCGTGATAGCGACTGTCTTGGTTTGCAAATATGGGTGAGGAGTACGTGATGGACTGTGCCACAGCTGGCGGAGAGTATGAGCTATCGAAATCCCTGCTGTCTCACGCACGGTCCGTTTTTCACGCAGCTCTACTGAGAGATGTGCTCTTCTTTGACGCTGCAGGAATGGCGACGAACTGTGATAAGAGCAACCGCATGTCGGTTTCCATCGGTAACGAGGTGGCAGCACTCTTGGGAGCGGAACCTGGCCAGCGGGTGTCTGGGCAGCGGTCTGGCGCGAGCTTTGAACATGCGGTCAGGCAATTCCTCACGGACTGCCTCCCGCTGTACAACCTTCTTCACCCAGGCAAATGGGAAGTGTCAAACGTTGGGAGCGTGCGAAACACCGACCATATCTCCATGTTCGAGCCATACCGACACCTCGCCGCGCTTAAGAATGCGGTTGAGACAGATCCTCGTATCCTCGCGGTCTTGGGCAACTCATATTCCATTAGTCCGGACGTGGTCGTTTACCGTGAACCGCTACTTGATGTAGAGATCAATGACCGCTTGAGGTTGGTGGATCCAAGCGTTGGGCGACGTTCCATAATTAGACGTTGTAACCAGGTATCACCTATTTTGCATGCTATCGTTTCATGCAAGTGGACCCTTAGGTCAGACCGAGCACAGAACGCGCGCGCAGAAGCACTTTCTGCATTGCGCAATCGCAAGGGACGTGCACCGCACATCGTTGTGGTGACAGGAGAGCCGGACTTGCGAAGAATCTCCTCTTTGGCTCTGGGAACTGGTGACATTGACATGGTGTACCACTTTGCGCTGCCCGAGCTAATTGATGCAGTGGAGTTGCTCGGAGATGATGACGCAAAGGAACGGCTCGCGCATCTTGTCAGTGGACAACGGCTTCGCGATATTGCAGACTTGCCCCTAGATCTTTGTGTTTGAAATATCGCAGATTCTCGCACTAGAGGCAATAGGTTTAACTTTTGAATAGGTGTGCGTACGGGTCGGATCTAGGCGGATATTCATCAGGGGCGTGTTGCTTAAAAGAGTTCTGAATCCCGATACGAGGAGAGAATGTCATTGTATGACACTCTAAATAGCCGAATTTGGCCTACTCCTGAAGTAAACCTATCGATTTTGCGTTTTGTAGGACGAGGATACCAGACGGCAGCCACCCGGTGATCGGCAGCAAAAGCTCCCATCGCGAGCGTATGCATTTTCGTTCCGGTCAACGCAAAATGAATACCGTCCAACGGGTCATTTCCCAATTCTGAATCAAGCATTTGCAGTGTCTTGTATGCTTCCTCGAACTTGAAGGCTGTGGCGGTGAGTACGCGATCATTCTGTTGTGTGAACACCTGTTGGGCGATAAAGTTAAGTATTCGGTTTTTCTGAGACCAGTTTTCACCATCGTGAACCGGAAGAATGAAATGATATCCGGTAAACTGAAGGGATAAAATGGAGTCAAGTCTCGCATAGTTCAGTGAAATTGGTAGAATGACATTTCCTAACCCAGGCGTTTCCCCACTATGCTGCAGCTGAACGACCTTGAACTCCTTTCCCTCGCCTTCTGTAAGACGGTTGAGGGTGACTAGTGCTTGCCTGTCGCCTTGTTCAATCAGCTTTGCCAGTGGTGCGAGGTCCTGGTCGGTCGGGTGATAGAATTGGGCAGAAGTGTGGACAATATAGATTGACTTTCGCGACGAGCAAGCTTCTCTCATAAGCGAATAAATCCAGGGCTTTGATAGTGCGGAAACGTCAATATAGAGAGTTTCGCTAGACAGAGAGGAAACAATTTCGTGTGCAGTCCTAGGCTGTACTCTAGGTGAGTCGGGATGGCGGCAGATACTAGCACCGACGGCATCAATCTCGCCAAAACCCTTTCCAGGTACTTTATAGGCAATAACGTGAATGCGCTTGAACTTGCTTGACCCGTGCTTCCTTACAAAATTAACAAAGGCTGGAGACCTATCCTCGAAGCCGTCACCTGTGACGAGCACGGACGACGTCAAGTCCAATTGGGTAATAGTATCAGCAGGGTCGTCGACGTCGCGGAGCGTGATCGATGGTGTGTAGTGCGAGTCATTGGTGTCCTCAGCCCAAGCAGATTCGACGCTAGTGGCATGTGGATCCAGGATCCGATAGCGACTTGACGGAAGGTCTTCGCTTACATTGGAGACAGTCTTTTTCACCTTGGTCAGCTGAGCATAAGTGGGCCTTGCGAGCCATTCGGCCACTTCACTGTGCTTAAGTTCAAATCGGTGCCGTTTAGCCAGCGGAATACGATATGACAGTCCCAGCAGAGGACGGAACTCAAGTGAGATCATCAACTTCTGCGGTTGCGTGACGTCCTTCGTCCGTTCGACTGGCTGCCCCAAGTCAAATACGTGCTTAGTAATTAGAGTGTCAGCACCTTTTGCTTGATTCTCAAGGTAGGACTCCATGGGAATATCAACGCGAAGATGCGATCGCAAGGTACCTCGCTTGTTGGGCGAATTCCTATAACTCGACACGAGTTCCAGATGTGAAGCAATCGAGAAGGCCCGAATGTGCGACAGTAACAATGTCTGTTCCTGTCTGGTAAACTCGTTCAATGCCCGCTGAGAAACGTTCATAAATGACTGATGCTGGATCTTGGGCTCGATGGAGATCGAGTTCTTAGCCTGGCGCAACATTTCCTGGTATATGTAAAGGGCGTCACCAACGTTTCCATTAGCTACTGCTGCGAGCGTGCTAGTTCCGTAGTAACACGGTGACCGGGTAGAGGGCGCTGTGTCAAGACTGGCATCTCGGGCAATACACTCTGCAATTCGAGTATATCTGACGTCTCCGAGCCTGCGTTCGATACCATAGCCTTGAGGATATCCGTACCTAGTGTTGATTATCTGGCAAAGATGTTTAGAAAACTGACGGTTGTTTGTGAAGGCGCTGTCTAAATCTATAACTGTATAGTCGCGCCCTTGGTTAACTGGAAGTGATGCAAACAGCTCTCGAAGCCCGATATTGGCTTCGGCGCAAAACTTGAAGGCGTAGTTTGGAGAACCTGTGAGCAAGTACGACACTGCATCTCGGATGGTGTCGAACCGTGTATTGCGTGTTGATATATCGTCCAACAGGAAAAAGAAATAGGTATTTCTCCAAGGTTTGTAGATTTGTCTTCCGAGCGCGACGAGTCTCTCGAAACTCGGTTGTGGAAGATGCTCGACGATGAAAGTTCGCGCATTGATCCTTGCAATTAGGTACTGCAGAACATTCTGGAGAGACTCAGATGTCACACATTGGGCGAACCCAACATTCTCTCCGTATGATTCAGTCAGGGACCTTACAATTGGTGTAATGTCAACGCAGAAGTCGGCATCAGCCTCGGTTTCTAATTCTGTGTAATAATCTGCTGCTTGGACTAGCTGGGTGACATACTGTAGAAATACCAAGTGCAGAAGTTCGTTTGCGGTTGGGTCGGTGTTTCTAGTCAGTCGCACTACGCTCGCAAACAGTCCGAGACGGTCGTGATTCTGATGCGCTGTGGAAGAGAGTTCCGACTGATTTACGTAAACAAGGCCGGCTTCATATTGCCAGGTCAGTGTTTGGATGAGCGTTGTTTTGCCGCAGCCTCGCTTTCCATATATGAACTGAGGGATTCGGGAAAGGGTTTCTAAACGTGTTGAAGGATTTGTATCCTGGAAGTATCTGCATTGATCTTGTGGGTTGAGTGTAATTGCATTTGTATTGTCACGAATGTCGGAGGATGACGCGAACGGCAATCGGTCTTCGCGATCATAATGTGTGGTTCGTTCCAAACGTCTACGTATTTCGGATATCGAGGGGTATCGCATGGACGGTCCGATTTGGAGGAGGGCATTTACAAGTGACTCTATCCGAGTCAGGATGCTGCACTCATGGTCCGTCAGAACAGTAGTACGTAAGCGACGGATGTGGTTAATCACAGGTTCAAACGCCTGCAGGACCGACCGGACAAGCAATGATGAATCGCTATCCCGCCGGTCAATGAATTTGATGACGCCGAGCTTAGATGGACAATTGTAGCCGTGTGCATCGGCGAAGGTCTTGCTAATGAAAATATTTGAGGAGTTGAGACACTCCGGGTCAAGCATGCGGGCACTGCTTGCATCGATAATTCTGAGAAATGAGCTCAGCATGCTTGCTAGGTGTTTCGGACGCAGATTGTTGTCTGCGCGTAGGATTACTTCTGAAATCGGCACGAAGTTGGGATCAAGCTTGTAACAGACGAAGGGGAGTGGCGTCAAGTCCTGTGCGGTGATGGTTTGTAACGCGACCGGGCTGACTGTTGGACTCAAGCTCGTAATCTGCTTAGCAGAGTTAATGTATGCCTGAATCAGGCTATCCTGATCAAAGCGTAGTGTTTCAGGAGCGTATTCCTCGCTAAGTAGGAGCCACATGGAATGTTCGCCGACTTGGCTGTCCATGCCGGTTATAATCTGTGCACCTTTGGCTACTGCGAGAATTGATTTAGTCTCGACCTCGGCGCCGTTTATTGCTGGGTGAGCCAGAGGTTCGTGCGTAGAAGGGGCCACAAGTCTCGTTTGGCTTTCATTCTCCATCTTAGGAACTTCCTATCCTAGCAGTCGAATTCGGGTACGAGAAATGATGCGATGTCATCATCGGCCTGGCGATGGTGTTTAATTATGTATGAAATATCACTCAGGACCTGCGAGAGTTGTTCGCAGTCCTCCGGCGCTAATCTATCTCTTAGCTTGTTTATTCCTTTTGCGATTCGGTTCTGTCTTGTCCGAAGCTCCCTGGTGACCATGCGGTCTGGCGTGCGTTCGTGGTTCAATTTTTTCTGATGTGCTATTGTGGTCTTGTGCGCCAATCCAATCTTTTCGAGTGCGGCTTTTAGCTGATCTTGCGTCTTTGGCCACGCATCTTCAAAGCGGGATTGCACTCGGGAGATTTCAAGGTTTGCAAGTGATGCGAAGTTCTTTATGAGTGTCCAGAAGTCATCCTTTGTCGGCGCAAGTTTTGATTGGTACTGGCCTATGGGTTTAGACACTTCGGACACTGAAAGATTGGCTAAGAGTGGAATAACGGGCTTCGTTTGAGCTTTGCAGTTAACAGACCCTGCTCCGGCTTCGTAGTTTAGCCAAGGGGCTCTGTGATTATCCCTCGTAACGACGAGAATGACAGCATCAGATGCACTGATCTTGTCGAGAATCTGTTTGTGCTGGTCGAATGAGCCGATGCGAAGGCCCTCCTCGGAGTACCACGGTTGAAACGAATCCGAGACCTTTTCAAAGAGGTCGTGTACTACCTTTGCGAGTGCAATAGTCTCGTCGCCGCTCCAGCTGATGAAGATTCTGAAAAGCTGAGTCAATGAGTTCTCCTGCTGCCTCTGCGTGATGCTTGGGGTGTTGGCGAGCTACCAGCCAGATTCTATCACTGTTGGTGGTCTCGGGGTGGGTGTCGTGGGAGATTCGGCTGTAGATTCTCTAGTCGGGGACTGGCTGGAATGTGTGGCTCGTTTTACTTCCCCTATCGCCACGTGGCGTAATCCACGAATGTATTCGTCTAAAGCTATGAGCGATGTGGGGTAGGGGGGAGCCGGTGTCTGTGTTTGAACTGGCTGAAGCTGCGAAGACGGCAGGCATCCCGAGAACTCCTGCGTCGGAGGAAGCAGTTCATTCGCTGAGTTCAGAGGTTCCCGGTCTTTAAGTTTTACAGATAATAGAGATAAGGGCGCTCAATACAATCGCACTTGGGCGAACATGATAAGGGTCGGAAGTGCTTCATTGCGCCCCGCTGAATTGCGGCAAATGGCTGAGTCTGGATTCGTATCGATTAAAAGAAGCGGTGGGGCGGGGTAGTTGATGGTACTATTCTTCGCGAAAGTGCCTGGCGCTAAACCTGTTTTGTCGGTTGTGGAAGTGTTCATGTATGTGCACCTGATATTGTGCACCGCGATTGATGCGGTCGCGAGGTGAGTTTGTTCTTTGAAGTCGGTGATTTGTGTCTTGTTCTGGGTGTGGAGTGTAGGTTTCACGCTCAAGTGATAGAATAGGTGGTCCACGAGTTGGCCGTGCTGGCCCGGCTGGTCGGCTACGAGCCCGGGGCCGGCCAAGCGGCCGTGGAGGACTACCTGCGCGACGCCCGACGCGCGCGGGTGGTGTACGAGGCGCAGTTCCTCACCCGGACCCGCGCGGAGCCCTAGGCGCGGCGCATACGCAAGAGGGCCGGCGGTTCATTGAACCGCCGGCCCCGTGCACCCCCGGTTACAGGACATGCTGCAAGAAGTCCCTGAACCTCGGGCTGGAGGGGCTGGAAAGCACCTGGCGCGGGTTGCCCGCCTCCACGATCACGCCCTCGTCCATGAACACCACCGTGTCCCCGACCTCCCGGGCAAAGCCGATCTCGTGCGTCACAACCATCATCGTCATGCCCGCCTGTGCCAAGTCCTTCATGACAGTGAGCACCTCACCCACCAGCTCCGGGTCCAAAGCGGAAGTGGGCTCATCGAACAGCATGATCTCCGGATCCATCGCCAACGCCCGGGCAATGGCCACACGCTGCTGCTGCCCACCGGAGAGTTCTGCGGGGTAGTGGTCTGCGCGGTCGGCCAAGCCCACCTGGTCCAACAACTGCCGGGCCCGCTCAATAGCCTCCGCCTTCTTGATCCCGCGCACCCGAACCGGTGCTTCGATCACGTTTTCCAGCGCAGTTAGGTGCGGAAAAAGGTTGAAACGCTGAAACACCATGCCTAGGCGCGAGCGCTGCCTAGCGATGTCCTTGTCCTTTCGCACCTGCAGGCGCTTGCCCGGCCGCTCAATGTAGCCCTGCAGCTCGCCCTCAATCTCGATGCGGCCGGCCTCAATAGTCTCCAACTGGTTGATACAACGCAGCAGGGTCGACTTGCCCGATCCCGACGGGCCCAGCAACACGCACACCTCCCCCTGGCGCACCTCTAAGTCCACGCCCCGCAGCACGTGCAGGTCCCCAAAGAACTTGTGCACGCCCTGTAGGCGCACCATCGGTGCACCCTGCGCAGGTTGCGCGGCAGCGTCGTCCACCGGGGGAGAAGCCGGGGAAGGAGAAGAAACTACGTTCGTCATGGCGTCACATCCAAGAAGGGGCTGGCGTGGGTGGTCTGCGAGGCGGCAATGGCAGCCTGCGTGCCAGGCTTGCCCTTGACCTTGGTTAGGTCCCGCCCCTCAAATCCCTTGCCGAAGTGGCGCTCCAGGTAGTGCTGGCCCACCATCAGGATCGAAGTAATAGCCAAGTACCACAAGGCCGCCACAATCAGCGCCGGGATCGGCAGGAAGGTCCGGTTACCGATCGTGCGTGCGGCGTACTGCAACTCCAGCGTGAACGGCACCGCCACCACCAATGACGTGGTCTTGAGCATGGAGATTGTCTCGTTGCCCGTGGGCGGCACGATCACGCGCATCGCCTGCGGCAAGATCACCCGCCGCAGGATAAGTCCCCGGCTCATGCCCAAAGCGCGCGCAGCCTCTGCCTGCCCCTTGTCCACGCTGTTCAACCCGGCGCGAACAATCTCTGCCAGATACGCCCCCTCATTCAGGCCCAGCCCCAGGATCGCGGCCCACACCGCCGTGACTACCTCGGTCGTCTTGAACGTGAAGAACTCCGGCCCAAATGGAATGCCGAGCGACAGCTTCGGGTAAAGCGCCCCCAGCAAACCCCAGAAGATCAACTGCGTGTAGATAGGCGTGCCGCGGAAGAACCAGATATACACCCAGCTCACCGAGCGCAGCACCGGATTGGTGGACTCGCGCATGATCGCGGCGGTGATCGCCAGGACAATGCCGATCACCATTGCCGCCACCGTCAATATCAAGGTCCACTGCACCCCGGAGATGATCTGCGCGGAGAACAGGTACTTCCACACCTCGTCCCAACGAAACTGCGGGTTGGTGAAGAGCGAGTTAATCACCATCGCGGCCAGCACCGCCACGACGGCGGCGCTCACCCAACGCGACGGACGCGGCACAGGGACGGCGTCGATAAGCTCGACGCCGTCCCGAACCTCAGGCTTTCTCACTTGGAGAAGACCTCAGCAGTGGATAGGGCAGCATCGCCAGATCCCCAAGCGGTGAGAATCTTGGTCCAGGTGCCATCGTCCATCAGGTGCTGCATCGCCTTAGCAAGCGCCTCAGTAAGGGCTGCGTCGTCCTGAGCGACGATGATGCCCTGCGGCTCCGCCTCAATCACGTCCCCAACAACCTCAAGCGCACCGTCCGTCAGGGTAACTGCATAACCGGAAACGGTGGAGTCTGCCAGGAACGCGTCGACCAGACCAGATGCCAGGTTGGTGGTGGCCTCCGTCTGCTGGTCGAAGGCAGCCACGTCAATGACCTTGGCCTTGCACTCGTTCTGGTTCAACTTCTCCAGGTATTCCTGCTGGTAAGAGCCGGTGAGCACGCCGATGCGCGAGCCGCACACGTTAGTCGGGTCAAAGGACTTGGGGTTGCCTGTCTGCACCGCGTAGGAGGACCCAACGTTGATGTAAGCGATCATGTTGGTGACGTCGGTGCGCTCATCAGTAATGGTGAAAGAGGAAATTCCGGCGTCGAACTTGGTGCCGATGGCCGGGATGATGGAGTCGAACTGGGCGTGGGTGACTTCCACCTTCAATCCGAGCACAGCGGCGAGCGCGCCCGCGAGCTCGACGTCGTATCCAACCGGGGTCTGCCCGTCCTCTGCGCGGAACTCTGCAGGGGCGTAGTCGGTAGAGGCGCCAACGCGAAGCACTCCGGCCTCCTTGACCGCAGGTGGCACCAGTTCGGCTAGCTCGGGCACGGCCTTGACGGTAGAGACATCGAATCGAACGTCCCCGGTGGCGCTGGTGCCGGAGGCACCCGAATCAGCGGCGGGGGTCTCAGAGCTGGCGCAGCCAGAGACCAACAGGGCAATTGCGGCAGCTGCGGCGGGCAGCGCGAACTTGCGGTTCATGGATTCCTCCTGGAGATCAGATGCCGCCATCATATACGTGCATATGCGTGCGCAGCTATAAATATGCAGCGAATTGGCCATATTTCTAAGGTGTTCTATGCGTCACTATTTCGGCTGCGGTGCATACTTGTTGGCGCCAGAGCGGTACGAACCCCGCCGCGAGCAGAGCCGCACTGCCAGGGGCCCGGGTGGCTCGCAACAAAAAGGAGGCCGCCTCCCAATGTGAAGGGAGGCGGCCCGGCTAGGTGCGCGAAGGCCTCAGCGGCCGCGCATGCCCTTGCGGTCCGGGCGGGCCTTGGACGGGTCGATACCGCGCGGGATCGGCATGCCGGTCTTGGCCTGCAACGCGGTCAGGCGCTTGGCCACCGCCGGGACCTCAGCGGCGGTGAGCTGGTTCTTCAGCCGCGAGACCTGCCACTGCAGCTTGCCGAGCGGCACCTGGCCGGTCTCGGGGCCGCACTGGAACAGGTAGACGGGCACGTTCGGGGCAACACGGTTGACCTTCTTGCGCTCGTCCTCCAGCAGCTTCTCCACCCGTTGGGCGGGGCCCTCGCTGACCAGCACCACGCCGGGGCGGCCCACCAGACGCCAGACGATGTCCTGCTGGCGAGTGATCATCGCCGGGCGCTCCTCGATGGTCCAGCCGCGCGAGATCTGCTGCAGCACGGCACCGGCCGCGCCGGGCATCCCCTCGATCTGGGAGTAGGAAGCCTTGCGGGTGAGCCAGGAGAGCACGCCGAGTGCGGCCACACCGCCGGTGAGCACACCGAGGATGCTCCAGTAGATCGTGTAGGAGGTGCGGTGTGTGAAGAACCAACCCAGGAAGCCCATCAGCACCGCGATGCCGACGAACAGGAGCGGCAGCAGCCACGTGATGAACGGGTAGGATCGACGCGTGATGGTGAACGCGTCCTTGAGGTTGTGATACCAGCGGCGCTTAGCACCCGGTGCAGGCTGAGAGTTGGACATGCGCTAATCCTAACGGGGCAGAGCGGGAGCTTCGGTGCTGCCCAGGCCGGCGTCCACCAAAGCGGCCGCCTCCTGGCGCATCGTGACCGGGGCGGTGAGGTGCTCCAGGTGGGCGGGCACCTCCCAGCCCTTGTTCTTCATGGCCTGACCCCACAGGTGGCCGGCGCGGTAGGAGGAGCGCACCAGCGGCCCGGCCATGACGCCGGCAAAGCCCATCTCCAGGGCCAGGTCGCGCAACTCGATGAACTCCTGCGGCTTGACCCACCGGTCGATCGGGTGGTGCAGCGCGGAGGGCCGCAGGTACTGCGTGATCGTGAGCAGGTCGCACTTGGCGGCGTGCAGGGCGGCCATCGCCTCCAGCACCTCCTCCTTGGTCTCGCCCATGCCCAGGATCAGGTTGGACTTGGTGACCAGACCGGCCTCGCTGGCGGCGGTGAGCACGTCCAGGGAGCGCTGGTAGGAGAAAGCGGGGCGGATCCGCTTGAAGATGCGCGGCACGGTCTCCAGGTTGTGCCCGAACACCTCGGGGCGGGAGCTGAAGACCTCAGCCAGGGATTCCGGCTTACCCCGGAAGTCGGGCACCAGCAGCTCGACGCCGGTGCCGGGGGACAGAGCGTGAATCTGGCGGGCCGTCTCCGCATACAGCCACGCGGCCCCGTCGGGCACGTCGTCGCGCGCCACGCCGGTGACGGTGGCGTACCGCAGCCCCATCTCCGCCACGGACTCGGCCACGCGGCGCGGCTCGTCGGTGTCGTAGCCCTGCGGCTTGCCGGTGGCGATCTGGCAGAAGTCGCAGCGCCGGGTGCACTCGTTGCCGCCGATCAGGAAGGTGGCCTCGCGGTCCTCCCAGCACTCGTAGATGTTGGGGCAGCCGGCCTCCTCACACACGGTGTGGAGCTTGGCGCCGCGCGCCAGGTCGCGGGTGTTGGCGTAGCCAGGGCCGGTGACCGCCCGGGTGCGGATCCAGGCGGGTTTCTTCTCGATCGGGGTCTCGGCGTTGCGGGCCTCAACCCGAAGCAGTTTGCGGCCCTCTGGAGCCAGTGCCATGTCGTTTTCTCCTTACAGCGCTAGGCGCAAGTCTAGGCCCGTGGTCCTAGCGGCGCCGCGCCGAAAGCCCCCGCCGGCCCGGGAGGTGCGCCACAAAGGAGCGCGATTGGTGGGTAAACGCGCGGGGCCGGGGCGGGTGGGCGGCCTAGCGGGCAGCGTCGTCCACCCACGCGCTGGTGCCCTCAATGGGCAACGGCGCCGCCACAGAAATCGGCAGGTCCTCAGCCAGCGGGGCCAGGTTGCGTTCCAACGCCTCCACCAGGGGGCCCACCACTTCGGCGATCGTCACCCGTCGCATGAGCTCGTGGCTCAGGGAGGTGACGTCGGCGTCGCTGATCCCGCACGGCACGATCACGCCGAAGCGGGACAGGTCCGGCTCGCAGTTCAGCGCGATCCCGTGCATGGTGACGTTGCGGGCGGTGCGCACCCCGATGGCGCACACCTTGCGGTCGCGGCCGCGAGAGTCGGCGCGCACCCACACGCCGGTGCGGTCCTCCACTCGCTCGGTGGCCACCCCCATCTGCGCGCAGACCTCGATGACGGCCTCCTCCAGGGCGCGCACGTAGGCGATCACGTCGATCGGCTCCCGCAGCTTGAGAATCGGGTAGACCACGATCTGGCCGGGCCCGTGCCACGTGATGCGACCGCCGCGGTCGACCTCCACCACCGGGGTGTCGTCCTTGGGGCGGTCGTAGTGGGCGGTGCGGCGGCCGGCGGTGTAGACGGAGGCGTGCTCCACCAGCAGGAGGGTGTTGGGGCGCTGCCCGGCGGCCACCTGGGCGTGGACCTGCCGCTGGATCGCCCACGCCTGCTCGTAATCCATCAGGTGCTCGCCAAGACCAAGGGAGAGAATTTCCACCCCGACAGCCTAGCCGTTATCCACAAAACGCTCCGAAGCGTTGCCCCGCGCGGGCGGGCTGGGGTGGGCTGTAGGCATGGACATGGGCAGGTACGCGATCACCGGACCACTGGGTACCGGGGCCAGTGGGACGGTCTACACGGCGTGGGACCGCTCCGCGCGCCGCGAGGTGGCGCTGCGACTGGTGCCGG